>NZ_JBIWKX010000007.1:0-209992 GCF_044765885.1 Amycolatopsis sp. NPDC102389 | reverse complement strand
GGGGGGGTGTGCGGGGGGGGGCGCGGCCGGTTTACTTCGGGGGTTTTGTTGCTTTTGGGTTTGCACCCCCACCCCCCCACCCACCGACCACGGCGACCCACTCGGTACCCCTTCCTTGCGGCACGTGTTGGGAAGCGGGCCATCATGGGGTGATGAGTGATCAGTCCGCGCGGTGGGTCGACGCCACCCAGCTCCCTGAAGAACTCGTAGCGCTGATCGACACCCTCCGCCCCGGTGAGGACGTGCTCATCACCCGGGACGGCGAGACGATCGGGACGATTTCCGGCGCTGCCCACGGAGAACCGGTCCCTTCGACGGACTCCGAGGACGTCACGGTCGTGGCCACCGCCATGAAGCTGTCGGCGTCGGCGCGGGACTCGTTGTCCGAGCGGCTCGGCCCCGGCTACCTGGTCCTGGACCTGCATTCGGCGCCGCCGACCGTCGACGTCCTGCTGGTACCGCCCGCCAGCCCGCAATTGATCGGCAACTTCCGCGCGCTGTATCCGAAAGCGCGGATCGTGATCACGGAGATCGAAGACGCCGAACTCGGTGTCCGATACGAGGGCCCGGTCCGGCGGCTCCTCGACGCCGGCGCCGAGGCGTATCTCCCGTCGAGCACGATCCCGCGGCTGGCGGAGCAGCTGGACCGGACCATGACGCAGCTGAACCAACTCACCGGTGGCAC
This sequence comes from Amycolatopsis sp. NPDC102389, assembly GCF_044765885.1. Classification (NCBI taxonomy): domain Bacteria; kingdom Bacillati; phylum Actinomycetota; class Actinomycetes; order Pseudonocardiales; family Pseudonocardiaceae; genus Amycolatopsis; species Amycolatopsis sp. NPDC102389. The sequence continues at coordinate 209,307 of NZ_JBIWKX010000007.1, read as the reverse complement.
GTCGGTTCCCTTGACCATCGAAGCGCCGGGAGACCGCGCGCGGCTCCTGCGGAACCAGGAGGAAACATGACAGGCCGCACCGACATCGACGCGCTGCTGCGCATCATGCCTGACGATCACGGTGCCGACGAGCGCGTCGACTGGGCAGCGGCCGAGGCGCACCTGGGCACCTCCCTGCCCAGTGACTACCAGGCCTTCATGGCTGTCTACGGCGGTGGAGCCGTAGACAATCTAGTCGTTCTTCCGCCTCTGCCCACAGGCAACGGCTGGTCGGGGTCGATCTCCGAGCACACCCAGCAGTTGCGCGATCTGTGGGACATCGACGGCGGCGTCCCCGGTGTCCCATCGGACGCGGACCGGGTGCTGCCCTGGGGAACCGGATGCAACGGCAACGAACTGGGGTGGCTGATGACCGGCCCGGACCCGGATCGGTGGCCGGTAGTGGTCTGGCGCCGTCACGAATCACCGCGTTGGGCGCTGTTCGAGTGCGGTATGGCCGAGTTCATCCGCAGGCTCATGACCGCCGATTTCGAGAAGTGCCCTCTCAGCGATCTGTCGTTGTGGGGACGCGTGAGCCCCTTCGTCCACGACCAGGAGCAGCAACGGCGGTTCCAAGCGGGCCTGGATCCCATGACCGGTGAAACCGATCCCTACGCCGACATGTTCGCTTGAACGGACATCAGGAACCGCGATGTCCGATGCGTAGTGCAGGCGGCCAGGCGACCTCGACGAATCGCGGGCGGTAGATCCGCGCGTCCGCGATGTTGTCGGCGTGGTCGAGCGAGTTCACGTTGTACGACACCATGAGCTTCCCGGGACGGCTCAACTGCGGATGCGCCGTCGCGTCGTAGACGATCCGCCGGTCGCTCGCTTCGGGTGCCCGGTAGAGAACGACGGGAGCACCGAACGGGCCGGTCGGCGAACTCGCGGTGTAGGCGAGCATCACCGGGCTGAAGCCGGGGCTGGTGTCCATGGTGATCAGCACGTATTCGCCGCCGACGCGGGTCACCGAGAACGCCGTCCCGACCCCGGGCAGCATCCGGGCGGAGTCCTCCTCATGGGGCGACCAACCGCTGCCGGTCCAGAACCGCCAAGGTCCGCGAAGGCCCCCGGCAGGCACTCTGGCGAGCCGGAGATGGCCCTGCTCGGCGCCGTAGATGTAGGTGTACCCGCCGTCTTCGAGCAGCTCCGATCCCCACGCGACCTTGTCGCTCACCGGGATCACCAGCAGCTCGGATGGCGTCAGCGAGGGCAGCCGGAAGGTGGCCAGCGAAGTCCCGGTGGTCCGGAAGTCGAGTCCACCGGATCCTGTTGTCCGGTAACGGTTGTAGAGCACCCGCAGGACGTCGCCTTGGACGACGCCGTCACCGACCCAGTAGTGCTCGCCCGAGCCCAGCTGCCCGATCAACGCCTCCGGATCTTCGGCGGTGCCGCCGTGCAGCGTCTCCCCCAGCGAGCCGTCGGGCCGCTGGACGACCAGGGTGTTGCGCGCGATCGGGCTGTCGGGCGGGCGACTGTGGTCGGGGTTCACCGTGCCGAGGAACGTGTCCGAGAACAGCCAAGCGGTGCGGCCGTCCGGCAGCGGGACCGACACCGTGCGATCGCCGCCGGTCCAGTGCCCGCCTTGATCGCCGTAGTCGTTCCAGAGTTCGTTCAGCCCGCCGACGAAAGCGACCGCCGGCGGCGGTGCGGGGGCGATCCCGCTGCTCGCCACCACGGCGCTGAACAGCAGCGCGGCCGGTACGAGAATCCGCGACGCCCGACGCATCCGATCATGCTAAAGCCGCCGAGCTCTTTGTACGACCCTTGTGCGGCAGGTGGTTACGGTCCGCGGAATGTCCTGGAAACTGCTTTCCGTGGCCGTGCTCGCCGCTGTCGCGTGCACCGGGTTCACGACGGCCGAAGCCGCTTCGAAGACCTACTACGTCGATCAGGTCTCCGGCAGCGACACCGCGAGTGGCACTTCTCAGCAGACCCCGTGGAAATCCCTGGCGAAGGTCTCCGCGACCACGTTCGCGGCGGGCGACACCGTCCTGCTGCGTCGCGGCGGTGCCTGGTCCGGTGGCCTCACGGTCAAGGGCTCGGGCGTCACGATCGGCGCGTACGGCACCGGCGCACGGCCCGTCGTCAAGGGGAACGCCGAAGCCTGTGTCGACCTTCCGGGCAACGACACCGTGGTGAAGGACCTGCAGATCGGCGTCGCGGCCGACGCGGGACGCTGTTCGTGGGCCGGGGTGAAGGTGTCCGGCGATCGCAACAAGGTGCTGTCGAACCTGATCACCGGCGCGGGCGCGGGCGTGTACATCGCGCCGTCCGCCGATGGCACCGAGGTCACCCAGAACGACCTCGTCGACAACAACCACATGACCGTGGTGACGCCGGGCGGCAATGACGACTCCGGCGCGTTCGCCGTGCTGGTGCAGGGCAACGACTCCGACATCGGCTGGAACCGGATCAGCGGCTCGATCGCGAAGGCCGACGACTTCGGCGGTCTCGACGGCGCCGCGGTCGAGATCTTCTACGGCTCCCGCAACGTCATCCACCACAACATCTCCGAGGACAACGAGACCTTCACCGAGCTCGGAACGGACGCTAAGGATCCGGACGGCGTCTCGACCGGCAACGTCTTCGAGTACAACGCGATCTACGGCGCCAAGACACGCGGCGGGATCATCACGCGCGGCGCGGAGGACGGCAACGGACCGGTGCTCGGCACGGTGTTCCGCAACAACTCGCTCCGGCTCCCGAACGCCGAGGCTGAGGGTTTCGTCTGCTACGGCGGCTGCACGAACCAGATGCTGACGATGACGCAGAACGTCGTCCAGGCGGCCTACAAGGTCGGCTACGCGGACGCGACCTTCACCGCGACCGACCACAACGTGTACTTCGGCGGGCTCCGGCAGTTCACCCCCGGCGCGACGGACAAGGTCGCCGATCCGAAGTTCACCTCGGCCACGAACCTGATCCTGCTGGCGGGCAGCCCGGCGATCGACCTCGGCACCACGAAGTACGACGACCGCGACGTCGACGGCAATCCCGTGTACGCCGGCGCGCGCGTCGATGCGGGCGCCTATGAGTTCCAGGGCTAAAACGCCGTGAAGGCCTCCTTCCCCACCTTGAGAGTAGGGAAGGAGGCCTTCACGGACGTCCGGGCGTCAGTTGTAGATGCGCTGGATGGCGCCCGCCGCGAGGAGCCCGTTGGCCCACAGCGAGTTCACCCGCGAGACCTCCTGGGCGTTCGGCGTCGCGTTGGTGCAGGACGGGCCGGGGCCGCCACCGGACATCAGTTCGGAGCACGGGCCCTGGTAGTTGTCCGGCAGGCCGAGCGCGTGGCCGGTCTCGTGCGCGGCGATCCGCGTCTGGTTGTACTGCTGCGCCTGCGTGTAGTCGATGAAGATGGTGCCGCGGCCGTGGCCGTCGGTCTCGGCGTACGAACCCGAGGGGTCGTTGCCCTCGGTGTAGCGCAGGGTCGCGCCCGAAGAGCTCTCCTGCAGCTTCACGTTCGACACCGAATTGTTCCAGTTCGCCACGCCCGCCTGGATGGCGGCCCGGAAGCTGGGCGCTCCCGAGGCGTCGTAGTAGACCGTGGTCGCCGCCGCGGCCTTCTGAGCAGGCTGGACCGCCGCCGTGGCCTGACCCGCGGTGACCGGGACGGCCACCAGCGCCAAGCTCACTGCCGCGGAGACGAAGAACTTCCTTGCCATGGACCCACTCCTTGTGAGGACAACGGAATGGTTCGTGAATTTAGAAGTCTCGGCCGCGGCCCGGCACCGACTTTCGTCGCGTCAGACAGCTGGTGAATTACCAACACTTTCGACCTATTGACATGCGCATGTCCGCATACGATCATGCCGAGTTCAAGGCCGCAGGACCAGCTTTCCCGAGGTCGCCCGCGCCTCCAGTTCCGCGAGCGCCTTCGGCCCGTCCGCGAGGTCGTACACCGTCGGCGTCCCCGGCACGCAGACGCCGGCCGCGATCAGGGCACGCAGTTCGTCCATCAGCTCCGCGAAGATCGCGGGCGTGTGCTCGATCAGGACGCCGAGATGCAGCCCGATCACGTGGATCTGGTGCCGGAAGTTCAAGTCCCGGTTGGTGATCGCGACCTCTCCCCCGGCGACCCCGTAGACCACGACCCGTCCGGTGACCCGCTTGGCGGCGGCCAGACTGGCGGCGAAAGCCGCCCCGCCGACCGATTCGAGAACCAGGTCGACCGTCCCCGGATCGGCCCCGGGTTCGAGGACGCGATCAGCGCCCAAGGCCCGCACGACGTCATGCTTCCCCGGTGACGCGGCGCCGATGACGGTGGCCCCGTAGTGCTTGGCCAGCCGGACCGCGGCCTGGCCGACCCCACCCGCCGCGGCCTGCACCAGCACCGTCTCACCGGCGGCCACGCGGCCCAGCGGCTTGAGCGCGGCGAGCGCCGTGACCCAGTTCAGGATCAGGCCGATCGCCTGCTCGTCCGACCAGCCCTCCGGCACCGCGACCGCGCCGGACGCGGGCATGACCATGTACTCGGCGAAAGCCCCGCCGCCGGTCCCGACGACATGGTCGCCGACCGCGGGCGCGGTCACCCCTTCCCCCGTGGCCACGACCACCCCGGCGGCCTCGAAGCCGGCGATGTACGGGGCTTCCGGGCCGCCTTCGTAGGTCCCCCGCGTCTGCATGACGTCGGCGAAGTTGACCCCCGCCGCAGTGACTTTCAGGAGAATTTCGCCTGGTCCCGGAGTCGGTACAGGTGCGTCGGTGAGCAGGTGGAGATCTTCAGGACCGTTCGTGGAGTCCTGTCGCAGCGCGCGCATCGAAGTCATGTCCGCACGCTAAAACCCTCACACTTGCGTGAGGGTCAAGTCGCGCAGGTAGGCGTCGAGGGCGTCGCGATTGCGGGTCATGAGCGCGATCCGGCGATCGAGCACTTCCCGCTGCCGCGCGATCTCGCCGATCATGTACTCGCACGGCACCTTCGGCCGGACCTCCTCCGGTCCGTCGAGGTACGGCAGGACCTCGCGGATCAGCCGCACCGGGAGTCCGGCGTCGAGCATCCCGCGGATCTGCAGGACCGCCTCGACCGAGCCTTCGCAGAAGTCGCGGTAGTCGTTGCCTTCGCGCCCCGGGCTGATCAAGCCCTCTTCCTCGTAATAGCGCAGCGCACGGACGCTGACCCCGGTCTTCCGCGCGAGTTCGCCGATCTTCACGATCCCAAAATAGCCTCCGGGCCGGAGTATAGGTCGTTATACGGTCTTCGGTTTGTACCAGACCTCGGGGCGGCCGACCTGGCCGTAGCGGGGCTCGCGCTGGGCGAGGCCGTTGTCGGCGAGGTACTCGAGGTAGCGGCGCGCGGTGACACGGGAGGCGCCGATCGCGGTCGCGGCCGCCCCGGCGGAGAGGCCGTCGGCGGCCGAGGCGAGGACTTCGGTGATCGCTTCCAGGGTCTGCCCGCTCATCCCCTTCGGCAGCGCCTGCCGCTCGGTGGTACGCAGGGTGCCGAGCGCGCGGTCGATCTCGGCCTGTCCGGTGACCTCGCCCGAAGCGCCGTGGAACTCCGCGTAGCGCTCCAGTTTCTCCCGCAGCGAGGCGAAGGTGAACGGTTTCAGCAGGTACTGCACCACGCCGACCGACACGGCGGCCTTCACCAGCGCCAGATCGCGCGCCGAGGTCACGGCGATGACGTCGATCGGGAGACCGGCCGCGCGCAGCGACCGGCAGACGGCGAGGCCGTGCGTGTCCGGGAGATAGAAGTCCAGCAGTACCAGGTCGACCGGTTCGCGTTCGCAGAACCGCAGGGCGTCGCCGCCGGAGTGCACGACGCCGGACACGGTGAAGCCGGGCATTCTCTCGACGTACACCCGATGCGCGTCGGCGGCCACCGGTTCGTCCTCGACGACCAGCACCTTGATCATCGTGTCGGCTCCTTCGGCGGCAAACGCACGGTGAACACCGCGCCCTCTTCGCGGCCGACGTCGATCGTCCCACTGTGCCGCCGCACCGCCTGACCCACCAGTGCCAACCCGAGCCCGTGTCCGTCCTCGGGTTTGGTGGACCACCCGCGCCGGAAGACGTCCTCGACGTCGTCCACACCGGGGCCGGTGTCGGCGACCCGAAGCAGCAGCCCGTCGGCGCCGGACCGCACGGTGACCTCGACGCCGGGCCGTCCACCGTCGCCGGCGTTCCCCGCGGCCGCGTCGATGCCGTTGTCGATCAGGTTGCCGAGGATGGTCACCAGGTCCCGCGGCGGGACACCGGTGTCCGAATCCTCCATGACGGTATCGGGCGTGATCGTGAACTCGACGCCGCGTTCACTCGCCTCCGCCGCCTTGCCCAGCAGCAGCGCCGCGAGTACGGGTTCGGCGACCGCGCCGACCACACGGTCGGTGAGTTCCTGCGCCAGCGCGAGTTCTTCGGTCGCGAACTCGACGGCCTGTTCGGGGCGGCCGATCTCGACCAGGGAAACGACGGTGTGGAGCCGGTTCGCCGCTTCGTGCGCCTGCGACCGCAGCGCTTCGGCGAGTCCGCGCACCGTGGTCAATTCCCCGGTCAGCGCCTGGAGTTCCGTGTGGTCGCGCAGGATCACCACGGTGCCCATCGCCTTCCCGCGCGAGCGCACCGGCGACGTGCTGACGACGAGCACCCTCGCCTCGGTGAGATGCAACTCGTCGGTGCGCTCCTCCCCCGACGTGAACGCTTCGACGAGATCTTCGGGAATGTCCAATGCGGACAGTTCGCGGCCGACGGGATCGTCAAGGACACCTAGCAATGCCCGTGCTCCGTCGTTGCACAGCACCACTCGCCCGTCCCCGCCGACGAGCAGCAGGCCCTCGCGCACGGAATGCAGGACGGCTTCGTGGTACTCGAACAGGTTGCTCAATTCCTCGGGCGCGATCCCCCTGGTCTGCCGCCGGAGCCGGGCGCTGACCAGATAACTGCCGATCCCGCCGACCACCAGCACCGCCACCGCGACCCCGATCAAGGGCCACAGGCGTTCCCTCAGTTCCGCGTCGATCGCTTCGACGGTGATGCCGACCGACACCAGCGCGACGACCTGCCCGGCGGCGCCGCGCACCGGGACCACGACACGTTCGGACGGGCCGAGCGAACCGGCGTAGGTCTCGAGGACCCTGCCGCCGCGTTGCGCCTCGCCGATGTTCCCGATGAACGGCTGCCCGATCAGCTCCGGATTCGGGTGCGTGTAGCGGATGCCGTTCTTGTCCATGATGGTCACGAAATCCACGTCCGTGTCCGCACGGACACTCTGCGCGAACGGCTGCAGTGTCCGGGTCGGCTCCGATGTGGACAGTGCGGCCAGCACTCCGGGGGCGTCCGCCACCGCTTCGGCGACCGCGGTCACCTTGTCCCGCGCCCGATCTTCGGTGGCCCGGACCGAATCGAGGTACGCGAAGGTCACTCCGGCCGCGACGAGCACGAAAAGCACCACGAGCTGCAGAATCAGCAGCTGGCGGGCGAGACTGCCGCGCCTGGTCCGGATCCGCGTCGTCGAGGGCACCCGCTCATACCAGCACACCGGTGCCGTGGCCGCGCAGCGCGCCCGGCCGGAATTCCCCGGAAACCCCGCGTGCGAACTCAATGAACACAACCGTGACCCAGCTCACCTGCCCGGGTGATAGTGACCGGCAATCCCACAGACACCCCCTGAGCTGGAGGCAAAGGTGCCTACAACGCCGGAAGCGGCGCCACGACGCCGCGACAAGATGCACTACCTGTACCTGGCCGTGATCGCGGCGGTCGTCCTCGGCGTCATCGTCGGGTTCGCCGCGCCGGGTCTGGCCAAGGAGCTCAAGCCGCTCGGCACGGGCTTCGTCAATCTGATCAAGATGATGATCTCCCCCATCATCTTCTGCACCATCGTGCTCGGCATCGGATCGGTGGCGAAGGCCGCGAAGGTCGGCAAGGTCGGGTTGCTGTCGCTCGGCTACTTCCTGATGATGTCGACGTTCGCGCTCGCCATCGGCCTCGTCGTGGGCAACCTCCTGCACCCGGGCGAGGGCCTGCACCTCGACCCCGCGGCCGCCGCGAAGGCGCACACGCAGGCCGAAGGCGGCGAAGGCACCGTCGACTTCCTGCTCGGCATCATCCCGACCAGCTTCGGTTCCGCCTTCACCGAAGGCCAGGTGCTGCAGACACTCCTGGTCGCGCTCCTCGCCGGTTTCGCCGTGCAGAAGCTGGGCACCAAGGGCGAGCCGATCCGCCGCGGCATCGAGCACATCCAGCGGCTCGTGTTCCGGATCCTCGCCATGATCATGTGGGCCGCTCCGGTCGGCGCGTTCGGCGCGATCGCCGCGGTGGTCGGGGAAACCGGCTGGGGCGCGCTGCGCAGCCTCGCCGTCATCATGATCGGCTTCTACCTGACCTGCCTGGTGTTCGTGTTCGGCGTGCTCGGCACGGTCCTGTGGCTCGGCGCGCGGGTCAACATCTTCACCCTGCTGCGTTATCTCGGCCGAGAATTCCTGCTGATCCTGTCGACGTCGTCGTCCGAGTCGGCCCTGCCGCGGCTGATCGCGAAGATGGAACACCTCGGGGTGTCCAAGCCGGTCGTCGGCATCACCGTGCCCACCGGGTACTCGTTCAACCTCGACGGCACGGCCATCTATCTGACGATGGCGACCCTGTTCATCGCCAGCGCGCAGGATCAGCCGCTGGGCGTCGGCGAGCAGATCTCCTTGCTGCTGTTCATGATCATCGCGTCGAAGGGCGCGGCGGGCGTGAGCGGCGCCGGGATCGCCACCCTCGCCGGCGGCCTCCAGTCGCACCGGCCGGAACTGGTCGACGGCGTCGGGTTCATCCTCGGCATCGACCGGTTCATGTCCGAGGCCCGCGCGCTGACCAACTTCGCGGGCAACGCCGTCGCGACCGTCCTGGTCGGCACCTGGACCAAGGAGTTCGACCGCGAACAGGCCAACCGGGTCTTCAGCGGCCGGGCTCCGTTCGACGAAGCGACCCTGATCGACGATCACGCCTCGGATCCCCACGAGGACAGTGACGGAGACAGGGAGAAAGCCGTGGCGCGCGTCTAGCGCACGGCGACAAGAAAGCCGCGGTGCGAGGGTCCCCCGTCCTCGCACCGCGGTTTCTTCGTTCCGGCAAACTGAACGCATGCCGGACGCCATCGACCGTTACGTGATCGCGCGGTATTCGAAGCTGCTGCACGGCAATTTCGCCGGGATGATGAGCGGCCCCGACGGCGAGGTCTTCCTGCGTGACCTCGTCGAGGACTCCGCGCGGATCACCGACGAGGAACTGGAGTTCCTGCTCGACGGCGGCTGGCGGGAGCGGATCACCGCGGCATGGCTCATCGGCGCCGACCGCCGCACCGCGTGGCGCGGGCGGATCCGGGAACTGCTCCTGGAAAGCGACATGGTCTTCGCCGGGCAGGGCTACTGTTTCGCGCTCGCCCGGTTCGGCACCATCGCCGACGCCGAGATCCTCGTGTCCTATCTGGACCATTACCTCGCGCGGCCGGACCTGCGCTACGACCAGGAGTGGGCGCTCGCCGCCCTGCACCATGTGGACGCCGACCTCACGACCGCGTACACGTCACGCTATCTGCGGCCAGGCGGCCTCTGGGAAAGCTGGTCCGCGGCGAACAGTACGGACCTGCCGTTCCACAAGTGGTACTTCGACCTGCTGTGCTCGCACGTCCAGCGTGCCGTGCACGCGACAGGCGTCAGGCGCTGACCTTCTCGTCGTAGACGACGCGGGACGCGGCGATCGAGTCACGGTGACGCTCGGCCCAGCTCAGCAAACCGCTCAGCGACGCGTACAACTCCTTCGCCATCGCCGTGGCCTCGTACTCCACCTTCGGTGGCACCGTCGGGTACACGGTGCGCACGAGCAGACCGTCGCGTTCGAGGTTCCGCAACGTCAGCGTGAGCATCCGCCTGCTGATCCCCTCCACCGAACGTTCCAGTTCGGTGAACCGCACGGGGCCGCGCGTGGCCTCCAGCAGGATGCCGATCGCCCACTTGCCGCTGATCCGGTTGATCACCTCGAGGACGGTGCACACCTCGAGTTTTTCCGGGTCGACGACCCTGGCCTGCGCGGTCACATCGGTGTTCCCCTGGGACATGAAAGTGCCTCCTTCCGGCGGGGAACAGAGTCACACAAGATGGGCGCTGTTACAAGTGATGCACCAAGGCATCACCTGGGAAATCTCAAGGATTTTTCATGTCTCAGCGCGCCTTAGCCCTCGCCGTCCTCTGTGCCGTCTCACTGATGGTCGTCCTCGACGGCTCGATCGTCGCCGTCGCGCTGCCCGCGATCCAGAACGACCTCGGCTTCACTCCGTCGACCCTCGCCTGGGTGGTCAACGCCTACCTGATCGCCTTCGCCGGGCTGCTCCTGTTGTCCGGCAGGCTGGGCGACCTGATCGGCCGGAAGCGGGTCTTCCTGGCCGGGCTCGGCTTGTTCACGCTCGCCTCGCTGCTCTGCGGAATCGCGCAGGACCAGGCGCAGCTCATCGGGTTCCGCTTCCTGCAGGGCGCCGGTGGCGCGCTGGCGTCGGCCGTCGTGCTCGGCATGATCACCACGCTCTACCCGGAACCGCGGGCACGGGCGAAGGCCATCGGCGTCTACAGCTTCACCCAGGCCGCCGGATCGTCGATCGGCCTCATCGCGGGCGGAACGCTCACCCAGCTGCTCGACTGGCACTGGACGTTCTTCGTCAACCTGCCGATCGGCGCTATCGCGCTGGCGCTCGCCGTCCGGCTGCTCGCGGACGATCGAGGTCCCGGCCTGCGCGGCGGTACCGACGTCACCGGCGCCGGGCTGGTCACCGGCGGTCTGATGCTGCTGGTCTACACGATCGTCAAGGCCGAGGAGTACACCTGGGCCGACGCCCGCACGCTCGGTCTGCTCGCGGTGTCGCTGCTCCTGCTCGCCGGGTTCGTGCTCCGGCAGGCGAAAGCACGTCGGCCGCTGCTGCCACTGCGGATCTTCCGCCTCCGGGCGGTGTCCGGGGCGAACACGGTGATGGTCCTGATGGTGGCCGGGTTGTTCGGCTTCCAGTTCATCACCGCGCTGTACCTGCAGCGAGTGCTCCGGCTCGACGCGCTGAGCACCGGATTCGCCTTCCTGCCCGCCCCGCTCTCGATCGCGGTGATGTCGCTGGTCTTCGCCGAGCGGCTGAATCACCGCTTCGGGGCGCGAACGGTACTCGTCGGCGGGCTCTCGCTGGTCGCGCTGGCGCTCGGCTTCCTCGCCACGGTCCAGGCGGACGGCGACTACGCGACGGACGTCCTGCCCGCGCTAGTCCTGATGGGCGTCGGGTTCGGCACTGCGATGCCGGCGCTGATGGGGCAGGCGATGTCCGACGTCGCGCCCGCCGACGCCGGGGTCGCCTCGGGGCTGATCAACACCACGCAGCAGATCGGTGCGGCGATCGGGACCGCCGTGCTCGCGACCACAGCCGCTTCGCGCACCGGATCACTGCTGGCCGAAGGAGCCGCGATGTCCGAAGCGCTCGCTAGCGGGTATCGAACCGCGTACGCGTTGAGCGCCGGGCTGCTCGCTCTCGCCGTCTTCGCCGCGACGGTGCTCCTCCGCGCCCGGCAGGTTCAGGAAGTGATCGTCGCGTAAGCCCACTCGGAGACCTCGCCGCCGAGACGTACCTCGGTGGCGCCTCCGGGTTTCCAGACCCCGCTGCCGCCGAACGCGGCCATGCCGCCGGTCTTGCCGGAGTACTGGGAAAGCACCACCCACATCCCGTACCCGGCAGCGACGCCGACCTGATCGAGCAAACGGTCTTCCTGGCCCTCGCTGAAGAGCGCGCTCAGGACGTAGACCTCGGCGCCCGCCTCGGCGAGTTCCCGCGCGTGGTCCGGGTTAGCGGCGTCGAGACAGATCGCGAGACCGAGGCGCCTTCCGCCGACCTCGACGATCACCGGCCTCGCACCCGGTTCGAAGAGCTCTTCCTCGCTGTTGTGCAGGTTCCGTTTCGCATAGGTGGCAACGGTTTCCCCGTCCGGACCCAGGACGAGCGAGCCGATGTACCGGTGGCCGTCCTCCAGCAGCGGCAGTCCGATGACGGCGTGGACGGCGCTCGCCCGGCAAGCCTCCCGGAGCGGTTCGAGGCGCGGGTCGTCCGGTGTCAGCCAGAGTCCCGGATCGGCGGCGAGCGCCTCGAACTCCAAACCGGTCAAGGAAAGTTCGGGAAAGACGCAGAGATCGGCGTCCGCGATCCGGAGGAGCCTGGCGTGTTCGGTGATGTTCGCGGTGAGGTCGGCGGGGACGGTGAACGGCTGCACGGTGGCGACACGCATGGCGGAACTCTAACCCGCCGAAGCCCCCAGATACCCGCGCAATCCGTGGTGTCCCCGGCGCATCATGAGCGCGTGGTTGATCCGGAAGACCGGCCTGGCGACACGATCGAGCTTGCGCAGCAACGGTTTCCGCGCCTCGACCTCCTGCGTGATCTCCAGTCTGGTGCCGTCGCCCACCGCGATCAGCGCACCGGCCAACGTCCCTTCGAGGTCACCGCTGAGCAGCACTCGCAGCCGGCCCTCACGCTCGTCCTGCCGATCCCGGTGCATCCGTACGGTCAGCGCGTACGGCAACCTGGAACGGCAGACGAGTTCGGCGGTGTCCTCGTCGACCCGGCTGACCGAACGTACGTCGCGCCACCACGACGGATACGCGGCCAAGTCGACGACGGCGTCGAACACCGCCTTGGGCGACGCGGGCAGCACCCACGTGTCGCGGAAGCGGTACCAACCGCCTCCGCGACCCGCGAGCGAACCCGTCATACCCGCGCCGACACCAGGTTCCGGCCGTCCATGGTCACGACGTCGACCGAAGCCACGTCACCAGGGGCGACCAACGCGGAACCGTCCACACCGGTGCCCTCGCGCTGTCCCTTCTCCGAAACGAGCCAGCTACCGGCGTTGACCCGCTCTCCGCTCTTGGTCACCACGATGAGCGCGCACTTCTCGCCTTCGCGGACACCCGCCGCTTTGGCGTGCAGCCGCACCCAGCCCGCGGCCGGGACCACCCGGACGGCCAGTTGCACGCCCGTGTCCCGGTTGGTCGCCGCGAGGTCGCGGGTGCCGGGCACCGGAGCGGTCGCCGTCGGCACCGGCAACGCCACCGTCGGAGGTTCGGGCGACGTCTGCCGTCCGACCAGCACGCCCGTGCCGAGCGCCACCACGACCAGCACGGCCGCGCCGGCGACGGCGAGAAGCCGCCGAGGCCTGCGCTCCTGGGTGCCCTCTTCTTCGCGAACCTGACGCAGCGTGCGCTGCAAGAGCAGATCTCCCCCGTCGGGCGGTCCTTCGAGGAACGCCTCCGGCGGCACCTCGTCGAGGTGATGACGCAGCTCCGCCAGCTCACGCACCTCACGACGGCACGTGGGGCAGTTCGCCAGATGTGTCTCGAACGTGGCCGCTTCCGCCGGAGTGAGCCCGCCGAGGACGTAGGCGGCGAGCTGGCCCTGGTCGTGTCCCACCGCACTCATCGCGCTACCTCCTTCCCGGGTCCGGACATCACGGCTCTGAGCGCCCGTAACGCGTAATAAGATCTCGATTTAACGGTACCCGGGGCCACCCCCAGGGATCGCGCCGCTTCGGCCACCGTCCGGCCCCGGTAGTAGATCTCCACCAGCACCTCACGATGTTCCGTGGACAGGCCGTCCATGGCGCCGAGCACGGCCATGGAGTCCACGACGCTCTGCGCGTGATCCCGCTCCACCGCCGGGGTGGGCACGCCTTCCTCGGGCTCCGCCACTTCCGGCGGCCGCGCCGCCCTGGCCCGCGCGCGGTCGGTGATGATGTTCCGGGCGACCGTGAGCAGCCAGCCCCGCACCGATCCCTTCGCGTCGTTCTGCAGGTCTTCGGCGTGTTTCCAGGCCCGGACCAGGGTCTCCTGCACGACGTCCTCCGCGGCCGCGCGGTCCCCGGTCAGCCTCGTCGCGTACGCCAGCAGGCTTCGCCCGTGTTCGGCGTACAAGTGCCGGACCAAGTCCTCGCCTTTGGCCTTTTTGGGCCGCCAGCCTCCGATCGCCACTCGCGTCCTCCCGACGGTCTTCTGGGTCGGCGAGGACAGTACTGCAACCCGCAGGGGCAGAGTGGATCGTTCGGCGCCCGCCGCGATCGAACTGTGCATCGGCACCGGCCTCTCCTCGGTTCTCCATGGCCGCCTCCTCTTGCCTCCCACACGGGCGGCACGGGGATGCGGTTCAACCGGGTCTTGTCGATCACCGGACGCGCTCGTATGCTGACGCCTCCGGATTCCGCCGCCGCCTGATTCCCGGGAGGGTCTGGGCGTGCCAAGGAAACTCGTGGCCGTTCTGCTGGCTGTCGCTTTCGTTTCGGGCTGCGCGGAGGAGCCCCGCTTCACCGCGACGCTGACGGATCCGGTGAACGTCGACCTGAGCTGGCCCGACGACGATCCGGACGTCGCGGGGCGGATCGTCGAGTACACCACCGATCCGCATGGCGAATACACGATCCTGCAGTTCGTGCCGCCCCGGCAGACGAGCTACCGGCATCCGGACCTGATGCCGGAAACGCGGTTCTACTACCGGATCCGGCCCTTCTACGGCGCCGTTTCGGACGCCGTCACGGTTTCCGGCCCCGCGACTCCCGCCCCTTCCGGCCCCGTCGTACCGCTGCGGGCGGGCGACCGATCGGCCGCCCCGGCGTCGTTCCGGGCCGAGCCCGCGCCGGAACGGATGGTGCGATTCACCTGGACCGATCACTCCAGCGACGAGGACGGCTTCCTGGTGGAGATCAAGAAACCCGGCGCGGCCGAGTTCGTGCCGATCGAGGTCTCCGATCCGGGGACGACGTCGGCCGGGCTCGCCACCATGCCGGGCGAAGAAGGCGCCTCCTACCGGCTGCGCGCCTTCTACTACGGGCCCGCTTCGCCGGTGCTGGACCTCGTGAGTGGTAAGGACGGTTATTGAGCCGAAAGTCAACCGTGTCGTGGTGAGACCGCGAGCCACGGGCGCCGACGGCGCCCTCCTGCACCTTGAGTGTCCACACAGGACAGTTCCTGACGATCGGATGCCTGTTTGATGCTCGTATGACCGGTTTTCCAAGGGGGTCGTGAGTGGCAAGTGTCGTTAGAACCCCACTTGCCACTCACGACCTCACGCGGAGATACACAAAGTTCCTAAATCGGTCACTCTGGACTGATAAGGCGTCCTTTGTGGACACTCAGGACCACGCTGCCCCTCGTCCGCAAGCTCACTCTTGCCACCCAGGCCATCGCTACTGAACGTGGCGGCCAGGTCGTCACAGGGTCCGTGAAGGCCTCCTTGCCTACCCTGAAGGTAGGGAAGGAGCCCTTCACGGACTCCACGATCGCCACCCGCAGCCCCAACAACACCACCAGCCACAGCGGCTGGGCAGGGGCGACCAAGCGTGGCGGCGGCCTGGTGGGTCACCTCTCGTGAGTGGTAAGGACGGTTAGAACCGCCCTTACCACTCACGAGCCCTCACGCGAGAACGGTCTTGAGGAACTGACCGGTGTAACTCTCCTCCACCGAAGCGACGTGCTCCGGCGTGCCCTCCGCGATCACGGTGCCACCGCCGGAACCGCCCTCGGGGCCCATGTCGATGATCCAGTCCGAGGTCTTGATGACGTCGAGGTTGTGCTCGATGACGATCACCGTGTTGCCCTTGTCCACCAGCCCGTTGATCACGCCGATCAGCTTGCTGATGTCCTCGAAGTGCAGACCCGTGGTCGGCTCGTCGAGGATGTAGACCGTCTTGCCGGTGGACCGCTTCTGCAACTCGCTGGCGAGCTTGACGCGCTGCGCCTCACCGCCCGACAGGGTCGGCGCGGGCTGCCCGAGCCGGACGTAGCCGAGGCCGACGTCGACGAGGGTGGCCAGGTGCCGGTGGATCGCCTTGATCGGCTCGAAGAACTCGGCCGCCTCCTCGATCGGCATGTTCAGCACGTCGGAGACGGTCTTGCCCTTGTAGTGCACCTCGAGGGTCTCGCGGTTGTACCGGTCGCCCTTGCAGACCTCACACGGGACGTAGACGTCCGGCAGGAAGTTCATCTCGATCTTGATCGTGCCGTCACCGGCGCAGGCCTCGCACCGGCCGCCCTTGACGTTGAACGAGAACCGGCCCTGCTGGTAACCACGCACCTTCGCCTCGGTGGTCGCGGCGAACAGCTTGCGCACGTGGTCCCAGACGCCGGTGTACGTCGCCGGGTTGGACCGCGGGGTGCGGCCGATCGGCGACTGGTCGACGCGGACCAGCTTGTCCACGTTGGCCAGCCCGTTCACGCGCGTGTGACGGCCGGGGACCTGGCGCGCGCCGTTGAGCTTGTTCGCCAGCACGGTCGCGAGGATGTCGTTGACCAGCGTGGACTTCCCGGAACCCGAGACACCGGTGACCGACACGAGGCAGCCGAGCGGGAACGACACGTCGAGACCGCGCAGGTTGTGCTCGCGCGCGCCGACGACGGTCAGCTGACGCTTCTTGTCGATCGGGCGCCGGATCGCCGGGACCTCGATCTTGGTGCGGCCCGACAGGTACGCGCCGGTGATCGACTCCTTGTTCCGCAGGATCTTCTTGTACGGTCCACTGTGGACGATGTGGCCACCGTGCTCACCGGCGCCGGGGCCGATGTCGACCACCCAGTCGCTGGAGCGGATGGTGTCCTCGTCGTGCTCGACGACGATCAGCGTGTTGCCGAGATCCCGCAGGCGGACCAAGGTCTCGATCAAGCGGTGGTTGTCGCGCTGGTGCAGCCCGATCGACGGCTCGTCCAGCACGTACAGCACGCCGACCAGACCGGAGCCGATCTGCGTGGCGAGCCGGATGCGCTGCGCCTCGCCGCCGGACAGTGTCCCGGAGGCGCGGTCGAGCGAGAGGTAGTTGAGGCCGACGTCGAGGAGGAAGCGCAGCCGCGCTTGGATCTCCTTGAGCACCGCGCCGGCGATCACCTGCTCGCGTTTGCCGAGCTCCAGCTCGTCGAGGAACTGCGACGCCTCGGCGATCGAGAGGGCGCAGACCTCGGCGATCGACCGGTCGCCCTGGGTCTTGTGCTCCAGGGTGACGGCGAGGATCTCCGGCTTGAGCCGCGTGCCCTGACAGGCCGGGCACGGCACCTCGCGCATGTAGCCCTCGTACCGCTCGCGCATGTACTCGGATTCCGTCTGCTCCTGACGCCGCTCGAGGAACGGGATGACCCCCTCGAAGCTCGCGTAGTACGAACGCTGACGGCCGTAGCGGTTCTTGTAGCGGACGTGGACCTGCTCGTCGACACCGTGCAGAACTGCCTTCTGCACCTTGGCCGGCAGCTTGCGCCACGGCGTGTCCATCCGGAAGCCGATGGTCTCCGACAGCGATTCGAGCAGGCGGATGAAGTAGTCCGCGCTCTGGCCGCCTGCCCACGGCGCGATGGCGCCCTCGCCGAGGGACATCTCGTCGTCCGGGACCACGAGCTCCGGGTCGACCTCCTTGCGGACGCCGATACCGGTGCAGTCGGGGCAGGCGCCGTAGGGGGCGTTGAACGAGAACGACCGCGGCTCGAGGTCTTCGATCGCCAGCGGGTGGCCGTTGGGGCAGGCCAGGTTCTCGGAGAAACCGCGCACGCGGTGCGGATCGTTCTCCGGCAGGTCGACGAACTCCAGCTCGATCAGGCCGTCGGCCAGCCGGAGCGCCGTCTCGACCGAGTCGGTGAGGCGCTGCCGCGAGCTCGTCTTCACCGAAAGCCTGTCGATGATGACGGCGATCTGGTGCTTTTCCTGCTTCTTCAGCTTCGGCGGGTCGGTGAGCGGGTGGATCGTCCCGTCGACCACGACCCGCGCGTAGCCCTGCTGCTGCAGGTTCTCGAAGAGGTCGAGGTACTCACCCTTGCGCCCGCGCACGACCGGCGCGAGCACCTGGAAGCGAGTGCCCTCCTCCATCGCGAGCACCTGGTCGACGATCTGCTGCGGGGTCTGCTTGCTGATCGCCTCGCCGCACTGCGGGCAGTGCGCCTTTCCGGCGCGGGCGTAGAGCAGACGCAGGTAGTCGTAGACCTCGGTGATGGTGCCGACGGTCGAACGCGGGTTGCGCGAGGTGGACTTCTGGTCGATCGACACCGCGGGCGAAAGGCCCTCGATGAAGTCGACGTCCGGCTTGTCCATCTGGCCGAGGAACTGGCGCGCGTACGCCGACAGCGACTCGACGTAGCGGCGCTGCCCTTCGGCGAAGATGGTGTCGAAGGCGAGACTCGACTTCCCGGACCCGGACAGACCGGTGAACACGATCAGGCTGTCGCGGGGCAGGTCGAGATCCACACCGCGGAGGTTGTGCTCGCGGGCGCCGCGAACAACGAGGCGATCAGCCACGCCAGGGTCCCTTCAGGTTTCATTCTCAGCTGCGGTCGCCGGCCCGGTCGAAAGCTGCACGGGCGGCCGCCTCCATGCTACGAGGCACCACCGACAGAAACTGGTTCCGAGTCCTTGACCTGCGGTTTTCCAGGCTTATCGCGTCGATCCCGGCGAGCGGTGAGCCACCGGTGGACCGGCCGTTCCACGCCTGCGGTGATCGCCCAGCCCCCGAGGACGGCGGCGGCCAGCACGATGGGGAGCCGCAGCCAGCCGGGGACGCCGACGTTCAGCAGGGCACGGGCCAGGATGTAACCGAGTTCCTGGTGCACCAGATAAAGACCATACGAGATGCCCGCGAGCCAGGTGACAGCCGGGGCGATCCTGGAGAGACCGGGGAACCGCCAGTCCGGCCCGCGCGCGGCCAGGCACACCAGCAGCACCATGATCGCGAACCCGATCGCCGACGGCCAGCGCTCCGGATCGTTCGGCAGGGCCTGATGGAACGGGAAGACCTGCAGGTCCTGCGCGGCGCAGGCGGCGAGCACGAACAGCGCGACATGCCAGTGCGCCAGCCGCCGTTTCGCCCACAGCCAGATCGCGATCCCGATGGCGAAGACGTGCACGCGGTGCAGGCCGAGGCCGTAGTAGAAGGTCTCCACCAGCTTCGGCGTGGATACCGGGTCGAACACGACGAACCGGAGGAACAACGGGACCAGGATCAGCGCCCAGAGCAGCCCGACCGTGAGCCGGTGGGTACGCCACCTGCGTGGCCACAGCAGGGCCGCGGCGGTGAACGCGATGAGCTGGACCGGCAGCGTCCAGTAGGCGCCGTCGAGGTAGTAGAAGAGTTCGTACCGCCAGCCCCATTCCTGGACCATGCCCAGGTTGCCGAGCAGATCGGCGCCGGTGGGGATGTACCAGGGCGACGGATCGGACGGCGGGCCCTGCGGAACCCCGAACAGGAACCCGGAGAGGCCGGGTGGGAACGGCAGACCGCTGAAGCGGATCGTCGCGTACCGGGCGACGACATAGGTGACGGTC
Source organism: Amycolatopsis sp. NPDC102389 (assembly GCF_044765885.1). Taxonomy (NCBI): domain Bacteria; kingdom Bacillati; phylum Actinomycetota; class Actinomycetes; order Pseudonocardiales; family Pseudonocardiaceae; genus Amycolatopsis; species Amycolatopsis sp. NPDC102389. The sequence continues at coordinate 189,986 of NZ_JBIWKX010000007.1, read as the reverse complement.
ACCGCCACCAGGTACGCGGGCACCAGCCGCGCGACCCGGTTCCACAGCCACTTCCCCGGCCGGCCCTTGCGCAGGCTCGCGCACACGAAGAAGGCGGAAATCACCAGAAGGACGGCCGCACCGAACTGAGCGGTTACCCGAAAGGGGTACCCCACCAGTTCGGGATGCAGAAGTGCTCCCTGATGGGTGATGTGCCCGAGCATGACCGCGAACACGGCTACAACGCGAAGGACGTCCCAGCTGATCTTGCGCGGGGCGCGTGGCGAGGCGTCGGGCACGAGCGTCCTGTGGTTCGGCTGGCGGGGCGAAGCGAGCCTACGTCGTGCACCTGTGCGTCGCCTGTGCGGGTGGAACCGATTGCAGGCGAACGACTACCGTATGCGGTGTGAACATCGCCGAGACCTACACCGGGCATGTCGACCCGGGCGGCGACGCCGCCCGTCGCACCCTGGACGCGCTCACCATCACGAAGCTGTCGGTCGGTCCGATGGACAACAACGCGTATTTGCTCGTCTGCCGCGCCGAGAACGAGGCGCTGCTGATCGACGCCGCGAACGACCCGGAACGGATCTCCGACCTCATCGGCCACGGCCCCGACAGGCCCGCGCTGAGGACCGTCGTGACGACCCACCAGCACCAGGACCACTGGCAGGCCCTCGGCGCCGTCGCCGGCGCGAACGGCTCGAACACCGCCGCCCACCCGCTGGACGCCGAACCGCTGCCGATCCCGCCGGACTTCCTCGTCGAACACGGCGACACGCTCAAGGTCGGGCAGATCACCCTCGAGGTGATCCACCTGCGCGGTCATACCCCCGGCTCGATCGCGCTGCTGTACCGCGACCCGAACGGGCACCCGCACCTGTTCACCGGCGACTCACTGTTCCCCGGCGGCGTCGGCAAGACCGGGTCGCCTTCGGATTTCCAGTCACTGCTGGACGATGTCTCGTCGCGGATCTTCGACGAGCTGCCGGACGAGACGTGGTTCTACCCCGGGCATGGGGACGACTCGACTCTCGGTGAGCAGCGTCCGCACCTGGCGGAGTGGCGCGAACGCGGCTGGTGAACCGATGAACCCGTTACGGAACGGGGCTGCCTACACAGTAGGTGCCCCGTTCCGCCTGTTAAGGAAGCGGTCCGTTCTCCTCGGCGCCTGCTCGTGATCCGCCGCCTGTAACACCTGCCTTGATCAGGACGTCTAGCTGCTCAAAGATCTGTTTACAGAGAGCGAGCGGACCGATGACTGCGGACGCGGACACGTACCAGTCTCCACAACCTGAACCTATCCCACAGCCTGCGCGCCGCAGCCGCAAGCCGCTCTTCATCGTCATCGGTGCAGTTGTCACTGCCGCACTCGCAGCCGCCCTCATCATTGTCTTCACTACCTCGGGCACCGCGTCCGTGAACGGCAGTCTCTCCCTGTCATGCGACATGAAGTGCACAAAAGCCACCGCGAACGGATACGACGGCTACAGCGACATTCATGACGGTTCACAGGTCACGCTCGTGAACGAGGGCGGGCAAGTCATTGCGATCACTGAACTACGCCGTACTGCCGGCGAGAACACGAACCTTGTCGACGGCATATGGGTGCGCACGTTTACCTTCACGTTCGCCGAGGTGCCAAACGCGGACCGCTACGGCGTGCATGTCGGCAACAACAACCGTGGCACGCTCTGGAAGAACGCAGACGAGATCGAACGCGACGGCTTCCATCTCACCATCGGGGGCTAGCGACTGCCGTCCGAGTGTTGTTTGGACATCCTGCGAACGCCCTTGAACCAAGAGAGTCAGCTGTCTGATCGCCATAGTGCGGAAACGGGAACCGCCCAGATTCGGTCGCCCAGCGGCAAGGTTTGAGAACCGGCATGAACGACCAGACCGGTCGTGAATCGGCTCCCCAGCTTGTCCCGCAGCATCATCAGGTGCTTGGCGTGGCGAGCCGTCGGCGTGCTGCTCAACTTGATCTCCAGCCCTGCCAACTCGCCAGTCCGCCGGTCTTCCACGATCAGATCCACCTCTGCTCCATCACGGTCACGGAAGTAGGACAGGTCCACGCTTCGCTCGCTCCAGGTCGCCTGTTTGAGAACTTCCGTGATGACAAAGGTCTCGAACAACGCGCCTGCGGCGGTACCGTCCGCCGCAGGGGCGAACGTCTGCTCGCCGAGCCCGCAAAGGTCAGCGGCCAGTCCGGTGTCCACGACCACGACCTTGGGGCGACGCTTCGCCCTGTTGGTGATGTTGGTAGACCACGCGGGTAGCAATGTCACCAAATGGAGGGCTTCCAGCAGGGTGACATAGTTCGATGCCGTCTCACGACCGACTTCGGCGTCACCCGCGATGCCTGCGACGACGAGTTCCTGTCCCGTGCGAGCAGCGAGGAGCCTCAACAGCCGACGGAGCTCCGCCTCCAGGCGGATCTCCGCAATGGGACGAAGAGCTTCCCTCGATACGACGTCGTGCACGTACGCCTCGAACCAATTCCGACGCTGCCGTCCGACCAAGCCCTCGGTGACGATCTCGGGATAGCCACCTTCCAGAAGCATCCGCACCAAGTCCGCACGAGGCAAGGCCTCGGTCTTTCCAGGCCAGCTTGCCGGCTCGAACAGCAGGTCCAGGAACGTCTCTCGCACTCCGAGCCGCTCACCCACGGAAAGCGGCCAGAGCAACAGCCGACCGGCACGGCCGGCGAGAGTTTCCGACAAACCACGGTCGGCCAGGTAGTTGGTTGAGCCAGTCAACAGCAACTGCCCTCGCGTACGATCTCGATCAGCCGCCTGCTTCACGGCGAGAAGGAACCCTCGTCCCGCTCGCTGGAACTCATCGATCGCGGCCGGCCGTGGCAACGCCTCGACGAACCCGACAGGGTCATCCGATGCCCGAGCGAGCACGCCCTCGTCGTCAAAGCTGAACCACGCATGCCCGGGCAGGTCAAGAAGGTCCCGCACCAGAGTGGTCTTACCCGTCTGCCGCGCTCCGCCCAGCAAAACGACACGGAACGAGGCAAGTAGTTCCTCTACTCTAGGCGCTGCGTTGCGTTGTACCAGGCTCGTCACTGTCGCAGTCTAACCGACAAAACGCGCTACCGCTAACCTGCAGAACGCGGGATCACTGACTTGCAGATCGCGCCGCCGCTCCAGTGTCGGCATCCTCTATTGCGGTGCCATGAGCGAGGTAGCCGCCGCGTCACCCAGTGGCGGCCGGAGTGTGGATCCAGCAAAGCTCCCCCGTCGCCGGAACCTCTCCCAGCGCCTTGACCTCGCAGGCCAATCGCGAGAGAACCTCGTCCTTGGATCCCGGCCACGCCACGAAGTCGCGATCCTCGCCCACCAGGTCGCCGGGGACCGCGCCGCGGTCGATCAGGGCGTCGACCACCGAGAGCAGCGCCGCGGTCTTCTCCGTGAAGGCCGCGCCTTCGCCGACCTTCGCTCCTGCCACGGCGAGTACGACCGAGAGCCCGACCCGGTCTTCGCGCGCGTAGCCGAGCAGTGGCTCCAGGCCCTCTTCATCGGACATGTGCACTCCCCTGGCCTATCAGCGGAAAGCGATCCCGTACTGCTCTCGTGGACGGCATGGCCCCCGAAACGTGTGCTCCACGACGCCTCGCCGGATTTCGAGCAGACGCCGGTCGCCGGCGGGCGGCCGGACCATGCGCTCGTACTCGGTCTGTTCGGCGTACCACCAGCAGGCCTCGGGGACGCGGTCGTCGAACGTGATGCTGACGTTCAGCCCTCCGGTCACCTTGCCCTCATCGTCGACGACACCGGGCGCGATCCCTTGATGGTCGACGTCGACGTTGACCCACCGCGTCTCCTCGCCGGGATCGTCGTGGCACACGAGGGAAACGAACTCGTGCCGTTCCCCTTTGCGCAGGGGTTTCGGGAAACGCAGGTCCACGGCGTCCGCCGAAGTCTCGACGCGGCAACCGAAGATCGCCTTGACGGGAATCGACCGCGGATCGCCGGTCCACCCGGCCGGAGCCCGCGCCGCGTAACCCTCGACGCCGTTCTCACAGGCGACGACGGTTCGCACCGCCAGGCGCCGATACGCCCGCCCGCGCCGCATTTCCACGTCCACCAGCAGGCGCTCCAGGAACACGGGCTGCGCTCCCACTCTCGACGACAAGAAACTCCTCCTGACCGTGAAAGATCAGAACCGGCGAAGGCTTCCGCCGGTCGTCGCACCCAAGGTGTACTAGTACACCACAGCCGAGCGGTTCGACAAATGCCGTCGTAACGTTCGATCACTCCGGCCCGAACCACTTCGCGATGCCGTACTACGGATACGACCCCGGCACCGCGGCCGCCATCGGCGGCCATCTGCTCGCGCCCGGGATCCCCCGGCACGGCGGATACGGCGAGGTCACCGAGCCGGCGTGGCGTCCGCCGCGTGTCCGCGTGGTCCGTCCGGGTGATCGGGCCGCACAGCCGATCCGCCGGGCGGTCTGGTCGTTCTGAAGCATCCCGTATCGACGCCAACACGGGAGACCTTGGCCGAGCGACTTCCTCCACGCGCTGTCCTGGGTCCTGTCGTTCCGCCTCGCGTCCCGCCTCTTCCCCACTACGGCGTTGGTGACCGACGACCAGGGCCACGAACTGCTCGTCACTCGGCTGAGGCTGCCCTTCGACGACGTTTCCCTGTCGTTGAACGGGCTCGGCGGGGAGATCGTCGCGCAGAATCCCGAACACGCACCACTTTCCGACGTCGGCTACTACCGGCCGTCGGCCGTCGCCGCGGCGTTCCTGAGCGCACCGGCGGCTTTCTTCCGGAGGAATTCTGCGGTTACACCGGAGAAGCCGCGTTGTGCACCGGAGTCGTCGGCGGCACGGCGGTCTCCCTCCTTCGCCACTACGCCGATCTCGCCATCCGCATGGTGGAGTCGGCCGGGAATCAGACGGCCTGGCAACGGCTCGCACCGCTCGAGGACTACAACCTCGTTGTCGAGCAATATCTTCTCGGTGCGGTTTGCTGGGGCGGCGACCCCGCCGACGTGCAGTGCGTCTTCGCCTCCCAGGACGACGGCTACCGGGAGGACGACCGGAGATTCACGCATCTCATCGCGTCCGCGAAAAGCGATCTCCGCTACATGCACTGGCTCGCCGATCGAGTGAGAAACCATTTCCCCGCCGACTTCGAGATCGTTCGACGTGAATTCGCCGATCAGTAACGATAGCGCGAAGAATACAACCTTTTCGCCACACCGGACGTCTTTCCGGAACCAACTCTCCAGCAGGAGGTTCCCGCCATGGCCATCACTCTCCGGCGCGCGCTCGGCGCGCTCGCCGCCACTTCACTGATGCTGACCGGCGCCGTCGCCGCGGTCGCGCCCGCTTCGGCCGCGGCACAGGCGATCCCCGCGATGACGGGGATCCGCACCGGCCAGAACACCGGATTCGACCGGATCGTGCTCGACCTGACCGCCGGCTCGGCTCCCGCCGTCCGTTACGACCTCGTCGACGAGTTGATCGCCGATGCTTCGGGCGAAATCGTCTGGCTGACCGGCGAGTTCTTCATCGCGGTCACCTCGACCCCGGCCGCCGCGCACGACGCCGCCGGGAATCCCACCTATCCCGGTCCGCAGAAGTTCCGGACCCGGAATCTGCGCAATGTCATGGCGGTCGCGGTCACCGGCGACTACGAAGGCACCTTGTCCATCGGTCTCGGCGTCCGGTCGAGGACGCCGGTCACCGTGTTCACCCTGACCTCTCCGAACCGCGTCGTCATCGACGTCCGCCATTGATCGAACGCGGGAATCCGTGAACCCTTTTCGCCTGCCACCGCACTTCTGGTGAGCAAAATCCTTTTCGGATTCCCGCAGTGAAAAACCCGATCTGCCCCAAGGGGCGATTTTTCGGAAAATCAGGTATCTGCCGGCCCGGATCGCGTTCCTTCCTTCCGTCAGCATAACCGCCGCTGCGAAGGAGAACCTCATGCCGACCCCACGCAATCCCGACACCCCGTCCTTGGGCCCGGGTGGCGACAACCTCGAAGCGGGCCCTGGCAGTTCGGGCCTGGGAAGCTTCTCGAACAGCGAAATCGGCGAACTCGTCACCCAGGCCGCCGAAACCATGGCCGCGTCCGGCGAGGACGCCGAGCGCAATTACCAGCGCAGCCTCGACCGGCTTCGCGAGCGGGCGGACGACGTCGTCCCGGCGCTCGGCGCACAGTACGACGCCTTGTCCGAGGAGCAGTACCTCGAGCGTTGGGGCCTGGTCCAGCTGCTCACCGACCTCCGGCACACCGCCACTGTCCCGGCGCTGGAAAACGTGCTGCGCCAGCCGATCCCGCCGGAGCGTTCCGACGACCCCGCCCACGGGATCAGCACCGTCGGCGAAGAGGTGATCATCCGCACCACCGCCGTGGAAGCGTTGGCGCGCTTGGCATCCGCCGGGGACAGCGCGGCCAAGGAACTGCTGCTGCGGCAGGTCCGGCACGAGGTGTTCACGGTGCGGCGCGCGGCGGTCCAGGCCATCGCCGAGACCGGGGACACCGAGCTCACCGCCCGGGTGCGCGAGGAACTCGGCGGCACCGAGGACGAGCGTCTGCTGAACATCCGGCGGGTCGACGTCCGCGGTGTCCCGCAGGCCGTCGGCGGCCGGTACGTGAAGGACTCGCGGACCGACGACGTGCCGCCGCCCGAGCCTCCGCGCTCCTGAACCAGAACGAATTCCTTCTACAGACAGGTGATCTCCGATGGCCACTTGCAGCTACACCGTGCCGGACAAGAACGTGACCGGGGACAATTTCTACGGCGCCTCGATCTGCAATCAGACCTACATCGACTATTTCTGGAACACCTACGGTTTCGCGGGCAACAAGGACTACTGGGACGACGGCTTCGGCTGGGAAGACGCGTGCAACACCGACAAGCCGCTGGCCCGGACATTCAACGCGTGCTACCTCCTGACCTATTCGGCCCAGGACTACCAGAACGACGCCTATTCCGGGGCGATGCTGAACTGGGCGCGCCGCTACGTCCGCGACAACTGCGACGACCTCCGTTCGCTTTGCGGTGACGGCAGCGCCATCGCGCGATCGTTCAAGGGGGCGTTCGTCGACGACCGGATCGAGGTGTACCTGGGTTTCTGGTACTCCAAGGACGTTCCCGGCCGCGCGGAGACGTTGATCCACGAATCACGGCATCAGGGCGGGAAGCCGCACAACGCGAACTTCCCGGCGGGCTCGGTGTTCGGCGCGGGCAAGAGCGGCGCCGACTCGACGTGGGGTTACGAGGGCGCCTGGATGTACGGCGCTCTCTACCTGTGGTGGTTCTACGCCCAGGGCGCCCGCACGACGTCGGCGCTGCGTGAACGGGCCCGCCAGCGCGGGAACCTCGTGATCGACAACGCCTTCGCGACCCATCCGGGCTTCAACATCTGAGGCACGGCCGGCAATGCCCTCTCGTACTGCAGACGAGAGGGCATTATCGGGAAAGACCTCGGATGACTTACTCCATGTCCCGCTCATCGGGGCTTGACCACCGCGATTTCTGCCGCAATCATCGGACCTCTCGGTTACCCCTGCCTTGGATGAGAGCGGATGGTCATGAGAGTTCGAGCGCATCGCACCGCCTGGCTCGCCGTTGTCCTCGCCCTGCTGGCGGGCCTGCTCACCACGACGACGGCGAGCGCGGAAGTGCACCACCCTCGCCAGAAGTGGTTGCGAGAGGCCACCGCGGGACTCTTCCTCCACTGGGGCATGTTCACCGCGCCACGCCAGACCGACTGCGCCACTTGGGAACGCGCCGTCACCGACGGCGGCTGGAGCGCGGACTACTGGGTGGACGAGGCCCGCAAACTCGGCGCCTCCTACATCGTGCTGGCCACCTTCCACAGCAGGCTGGGCTACGCGCGGCCATGGCCGTCGGCGATCCCGGGCAGCTGCTCCACGCGCCGCGACCTCCTCGGCGAGCTCGTCAAGGCGGGCAACGCCAAGGGCGTCCGGACGATCCTCTACATGACCGACGATCCCCAGTGGCACAAGGAGACCGGTGTCGAGTCGCTCGATTCCGCCGCGTACTCCGCCTACAAGGGCAAGCAGGTCGACCTGACCACCCGCCCCGGCTTCGGCGAGTACAGCTACGACCTCTTCCACGAGGTCATGGACCGCTATGCGAACCTCGCCGGATTCTGGATCGACAACGACAACGAGTACTGGGAAAAGAACAAGCTCTACGAACAGATCCGTGAGAAACGGCCGTCCTGGTTGCTGAGCAACAACAACGAGGACACCCCGATCATGGACACCGTCAGCAACGAACAGAAGACCGGCATCACCCCGCCGTACGACTATCCGCAGGCCGCCTTCACCCCGATGCCGAGGCTCACCGAAGCCGACTACAAGCTGCCGACCAACGGCGGCTGGTGGTACGACGGCACCGATCAGGCCGTCGACTTCAGGCTGTCCACCGGGCGCTACGTCACCAACGCGGGTTCGTCGATGAAGTCGCTGATGGCCGAAACCCCGATGGTGAACGGGAAGTTCCCGCCGCAGCAGGAGGCGTACAACAACTTCATGGCGAGCTGGGTACCGCCGATCAGATCCTCCCTGCAGGGCAAAGAGGGCGGCGGGTACATGTACGGAGGGATGCAACCGGGTTTCTGGAACGACGGCGCGCACGGCGTCATCACCGTCGAGCCCGGCGCCGGAACTCAGTACCTCCACGTCGTCACCCGGCCGCGCACCGATCTGCTCCGCTTGCGCGACAACGGATACCAGGTGACCAGAGTGTCCGACGTGCGCACGGGCAAGCAGCCGCGGTTCAGCCAATCCGGCGGCTATCTGACCATTGTGGACATCAAGGACTGGGACACCTACGACACGGTGTTCAAGGTGGAAACGGCCGGGCAGCGGTACTTCCACGACTCCCGCACGATCAAGGCGACCGCTTCCTCCTCACGTGACGGGCATCCGGCGTCGAACCTCGTCGACGGGAACTTCGAGAACTATTGGGACGCCGACGGCAAGCAACCGGTCTCGCTGACCTTGGACCTCGACAGGCGGCGGACCGCGGCCTACCTCGCGGTGAACCAGCGTGAGATGTCGCCGACGCACGCGCGCGAATCGTTCGGCAGGCCGGAGGATTCGGCCCGGATCAAGGACTATCGCGTCTACGTCAGCGACGACGGGCGGAACTGGGGCGAGCCGGTCCGCACCGGCGCGATGCCGAGTGCCCGCGGCGTGCAGTTCATCGATTTCGGCGAACGGCAGACTCGGTTCGTCAAACTCGAGGTGCTGAACACCTGGTCGGGCCCCCAGGCGAAACCCTTCTACCGGCAGTTGGCCATCGACGAGATCAAGGTGGCGTACGGCTACCCGAATTCGGTCCTCGGCGCGCAGGTTCCCCTGGAGGCCGAGTCCTTCCGGAACGACCACGACGGCCGCGCCCACCTCGGCCACTGCTCGTCGTGCTCCGGTTCCTTCCAGGTCACCGGGCTCGGCGGCGGCCCGCGTAATTCGGTCACCTATCCGAACGTGACGGCCACCGAAGCCGGAAGCCACCGGCTTCAGTTCGACACCACGGGCGGGCCCGCGGCGTCGGTGGCGGTGAGCGTCAACGGCGGTACCCCCGTCGAGACCGCCATCGACGCCGGAACACCGGGAGTCGTGACGTCGACGGCGATCCCCGTCGCGCTGAACGCCGGCGCCAACACCGTCAAGGTGTTCAGCAACGCCACCGCGGGCCCCGGCCTCGACCGCATCGCGATCGCTCCCCTGCCGCCGTCGTCCTACACGCCGAAGACGACTCTCACCGTCGAACCCGGTGGCATCCAATGGCTCTCGCCGGGACAGCAGTCCTTGCAGGTGACCGCGAAGCTGCGGCTCGACGCCGATGACACGATCGGGAAGGTCTCGCTGGCACCGATCGTCCCGGCGGGCTGGACCTTGCGGGGCGCTCCGGCGATCGCGGAATCCATGCGCGTCGGGAACGAGCTCGAAGCCTCCTGGACGCTCGTCTCCCCCGAAGGCGTGACCGCGGCCGACATCCCGGTCACCGCGTCGTTCGACCTGCTCGGGCGGGCGAAAACGGTGAGCAAACCGGTGCGGGTGAGCCCACGCCCGGCGGACCGGGTCTTCATGCGGGAGGCCGAAGATTCGGCGAACGACGTCGGCGATGCGGGCGTCACGAACTGCGGGGTGTGTTCCGGCGGGCAGAAGGTGCGCAACATCGGCGGCGACCCGACCTCGTCCGTGCGCTTCGACGGCGTCACCGTGCCCGAGACCAGGCGCTACACCCTGTACATCGACTTCACCGTCAACGGGCCGCGCTCGTACTTCGTCACGGTCAACGGCGGCGCGCCGATCGAGGTGAAGGTCGACGGCGCCGGGAACAACACACAGCTCACGACGTCTTTGCCGGTCGAGCTGAAGGCGGGGGCGAACACGATCGAACTGGGCAACGACCACGCGTCCGCCCCGGATCTCGATCGGCTGTCACTGGGGTGAGGTACCGGCTTGACCCTCTCCCCGGGAGAGGGTTCAGGCTGGTCCCATGACGACCTTGATGCCGATCGGCGTGTTCGCGCACGCCACCAGGCTGTCGGTCCGCGCGCTGCGGAACTACGACCGGATCGGGTTGCTGGTGCCCGCCGGCGTCGACCCCGGCACCGGATACCGCCGGTATTCGCTCGAACAGTTCGCCCGCGCGGGCCTGATCCGGCGGCTTCGGGAGCTGGAGGTGCCGCTGGCGGAGATCGCCGAGATCCTGGACGCGGGCGACCCGCACGAGGTGAAGGCCGCGATCAAACGGCATCACGACCGGGTGGCCGCGCGGGCCGCGGAACTCGCGGCGATCAGCGACAAGCTCGACTCAGTGCTCGCCGAGCCGACACGATGGCTGCACGTCTACGAACGCGTGCGCGCACCTCAGCCGATCGCCTGCCTGTCGATCCGGACACCGCTGAACGCCTTGGCCGAGCTGATCGGTCCCGCGTACGCGCGGCTGTTCGCGGCGCTCGACGCGCAGGGGATCAGGCCGTCCGGGCCGCCCGGAACCCGTTACCTCACCGTCGATCCCGACGAGCTGACCGTCGAACTGTTCGTCCCCGTGGACGGACCGGTGCGGGACGACGGCGAGATCGGCTCCGCCGAGCTTCCCGGTGGCCCGCTCGTGGCGACGATTCACGAGGGTGGCTACGAAGACGTCGAGACCGCGTACCGATCACTCGGCCGCTGGCTCGCCGAACGCGACCGCGTCCCCGCGGGCCCCGCCGAGGAGTTGTACCTGGTGGCACCCGAACCATCGGTCGCTCCCGAGGCGTACCGCACCGAGATCGCCTGGCCGGTGGCCTCGTGATCCTCGACGGAATCAAGACCGCGGGCGGGGAGCACTGCGAGACCAGCACACTCGACGTCCTCCTGCGACACGCCGGGATCGAGCTGTCCGAACCGATGTCGTTCGGGCTCGGCGAAGGCCTGGGCTTCATCTACTGGGACGGGAAGAACCTGCCGTTCCCCTTCCTCGGCGGGCGAAGCAAACCCCTTGAGATCACGCGGAAGCTGACCGACCGGCTCGGATTGACCTTGCGGGTCAAGGAAACGTCGTCGGCACGCACGGCGTGGCGGAATGTGGCCGAGGAGATCGACGTCGGGGTGCCGGTCGCCCTGCAGCTCGATTCGTACCACCTGGAGTACTTCACATCGAAAGTCCACTTCGGAGGGCATTTCGTCGCCTTGTACGGCTACGACGAAGAGCGCGCCTTCCTCGTCGACACGGTGCAGCAAGGTGGTTCCGTATCGACTTCACTGAAGAGCCTGGAACGCGCCCGCGGGGAGAAAGGCCCGATGACCGCGCGGAACCGCTCGTTCACCATCGCCGCGGATGCGCCACTTAAGCCGCTGTCGGACGCCATCCGGACCGCGGTGCGGGCCAACGCGGCGGAGTTCCTCAACCCGCCCATCGCGAACCTCGGGTATCGCGGGATCGGCAAGGCCGCCGTCCAGGTGCGGAAATGGCTGGACCGCAGCGACGATCCGGCTCGCGACCTGCCGCAGGCCGCGGTCCTGATGGAACGGGCGGGAACCGGCGGCGCGCTCTTCCGCCGGATCTACCGCGACTTCCTCGGGGAATGCGCGACTCTTGTCGACGACGCCGGTCTCCGCACCGCGTATGAGAAATACCGCGATATCACTCCACTGTGGACAGAGGTCGCGCGCTTGTTCACGCGAGCGGGAGAAACCGGTGACGCCCGGCATCTGGCCGACGCGTCCGCCATCCTGTCCGAGCTGGCTCAGCGCGAACAGGAGGCGATGACGGCGCTCGCGACGGTTCAGCCCTGCCGCTCGTAAGGCAGCTTCTCCCCCGCTTCCACCGCGAACGGAAGATCGTTGCCCGCGGGCGGCAACGGGCACGTGGCGAAATCGGTGAACGCGCACGGCAGATTCGTCGCGCGGGTGAAATCGAGGACGACCGACCCGTCCTCGGCGGGCTCCGGCACCGCGAGCGACCGGTTCGCCGCATAGGTGGTGACACCGCTCGTGGCGTCGGTGAAGAGGATGAGCAGGCCGTCCTTCTTGCCGTTGAACGCGGTGAGCGTGTGCTCCACGCCGTCGTGCTCGAAACGCACGATGCCCGGGGAGACGTAGACGTGACTGAGCCCTTCGACGACCGCTCCGACCGTCGTCGGCCGCGGCTCGTCGAAAGGCTCGAAGGTCCCGGACAACACCCAAGCCTCGTCGGGCTCGTACGCCGGGACACCGCGGAAAGCGTTCAGCACCGGCGCCTTCGGGTCGTGCGTCCGGATCAGATACCCGCCCCGTCGCGCCACCTCGATCTCGATGTCGCCGGCGACGACCCGGGTGGTCGCGCCGCTGTTGACCAGCTCGAAGCGACGGACACCGGTGAGCCGTTCGCCATCATGCGAGAGGTCCGCACCCTGCGGGTCGACGTACGCCGCGTCAGCGTCCTGCCACCACAGGCCGGGCAGCCCCTCGTACGCGCGTGGCTTGTCCTCGAGCCAGTCGAGCGAGACCAGCGCGAGCCAGCCGAGCGGATCGGCGAGATCGCGCTCGCGCTGGGTCTTCCAGCCCTGCCAGTCCCGCGTGAACGTGTCCAGGCTTGTGCTCATCGCCGATCCCTTCCGTGACCTTGCTCGTTCTCCGTGGTCAACGGCCTGGCGCCGGCGATATTTCCCGTCCCGGCATGTGGGCGGGGTCAGGCCCGGTAGTCGTCGGTGGTGCCTTCCTCGGCGGAGACCAGCTCGGTGATCGGTGCGAAGAAGGCCTTGATCCCGGGCAGATTCGCGCCCTTCTCCCTCGACGCCGCGAAGTCCTCGGAGGAGCGCCACCACACGACGTCGAGCCAGGTCTCGTCGTCGACCCGGATCAGCTGGGCGTCGAGGAACCCCTCCCTGTCGGCCCGGAAGTCGGCGACCATCTCGGGGCGGGCCTTGAGGAGTTCGTCCGCGCGGTCGGCCGGGACCTTGAAGCGGGTCAGTTCCACTGTCGTCATGGTGCCGATGCTATGTGACGGCGTCCGCGCTCAGTCGACGCGGGGCCGCACTTAGTCGACTAATTGCGTCATGCTTTCTTTGCGTTGTCACCTTTTGAAGGGCCATCACTCTTCAGTGTTGTTTGGCCGTTTCGCTTGTCGCTTAAAATTACGAACACATGTTCGACTTGGTTGCGGTATTATTGGAGTGTGTCCGAGACCTTCCTCCCCGAGTTGCCGCAGGAGCTGTGGCGCGCTGGCAAGCTGGAGCTTGCCCAGGGCGTGCAGCAATCCCTGCAGGTGATTCGGATGGCCACCGCCGGACTGGGGCAGTTCCTGGCGGAGATCGAGGCTCGGGGCGCGAAAGACTTGTACGGCTATGGCCGGACGGCTGCCTGGTTCGCCGATATAGCCGGGTTGTCGGCCGCCGAGGCGAATGCGGTGGTGAAGCGGGCCCTTGCCCTGAACCCCACCCGCGCCTTGGACGGCACCGAGCTTCCGCCCGTCGCTCCTGCCACCGCCGCAGTCGCCGCCAAGGGGTTGGTCGGGGATGAGCGGATCGATCAGATCCTGGAGATCTTGAAGAGACTTCCCGCCGACACCTCTGCTGAGGATCGGGAGAGTGCGGAGAAGATCCTCGCGAACCTGGCTCCGAATGCCGGTCCCCGTCAGCTCGCCGACGCTGAAGCGAGCCTGCTGGGCTGGCTGGACCCCGACGGCAACGAGCCGAAAGACCCCGAGCCCAAAGAGCCGCGCCGGGAAATCACCCTGGAACGCCGCAAAGACGGCTTCTGGAAACTCACCGGCCTCCTCGACGACGAGACCGGTGCCCGCACCGCCGCCGCCCTCGAGGCCTACGCCCAACCACGGCCGGTCGACGAATTCGGCCAAGCCGATCTGCGAATGAAATGCGAGCGCATGGGCGACGCCTGGGTTGACATCCTCGATCTGGCAATCGCGTGCCCGGATCAGCCGGGCACCAGCGGCTACCGCACCCTCCTGCATGTCACCATCGGGCTTGAGGAACTGAAGTCCGGTCTCGGCACCGCGTGCCTCGACTTTGTAGGGACGATGACCGCGCGGGAAGCCCGGCTCGCCGCCTGCGACTGCCTCATGCTGCCCGTCGTGATGAGTGCCGCGGGTGAACCGCTAGACATGGGTCGCCTGAGACGGTTCGTCACTCCAGGCCAGCGACGAGCGTTGAACATCCGCGACGGCGGCTGCGCCTTCCCCGGGTGTCATCGGAAGCCGAAGAATTGCCACGCTCACCACATTCACCACTGGGTAGATGGCGGGCCGACGGATCTGCGGAATCTGGTGCTGCTGTGCGCTTTCCACCATAGGTTGATTCATCACGGCGATTGGGAAGTACGGATGGCGGCCGATGGGTTACCGGAGTTCATCCCGCCCCAGTATCGGGATCCGCTGCGAAAACCCCGGCGCAACACCCTGCATCACGTCTGAATATCGAGGAGCCCGCCAGCCAACCAGGCGACGGGCCCCTCGGCATGCCCAGCACCGGCGACCGTGTGGATTTCAGGACATCTGACGTCCCGAAATCCACACAGTCGTCTCCCAGCAGCCTCGCGGAAGCGTGCGGCCAAACTCTTCCAGCCGATCACAACTGAAGCGAGCACAGAAGCGTCCATCCCCCGACATGCCTGAAAACTGTTCGGTACCGGCGGAATCCCGAAGGTCGACTGCGCCATTCGGGCGTATTCGCACGGAAGGTCTCGTTTCGCCCGTATCGCCCAGTGCAAGATCTTCCGTTCCGGACTTGGGAGGGGACGGAACGCATCATGGTGGATCAACCACGTGGCCCGGACGGCCGTTGGATCAAATACAAATACGGCGCGGGCGCACTGGTCACAGCGGGAGTGGTCGTGGCCGCCACCAACGGCATCGGCGGAGGCACCGCCGCCTCCCTGGATTCCGCCGCGAGCCAAGCCCTCAAAGGCAAAAGCTCCAGCAAGAAGTCCGCGCAAAAGGGCCGCCATTCCGAGGCGTGGCAACGCCTGGGCTGGCGCCGGCTCAAGAAGACGGCCAAGCGGGAACTCAACTGCGGGCCGCATTCCTTCGGTGAAGTCCAGCGCTTCTTCCTACGCCACCCTTGCGTCGATCTCGATCGCATGCTGGTCGTCGTCGACGACGGCGCCGGGAACACCATCGCCGTGTCCGTCGCATGGGTGAAGATGCCGAAGGCGAGCGAAGCGAGCGACCTGAAACGGCTCATCGACAAGGACGGCACCGGCAACGTCCTCCTCTTCGGCGAGGCCCCGCCCGGCAGCCGCTTCACCGGCAAGAACTACGACTCTCGCTTGACCAAGAAGCTGGTCGTGATCGCCGAGTCCGCTCCCGTCACCGGACGGCCGAGCGAAACGACTCTGGAGACGGCTGTCGAGGTCGCCGTCGAGTTCCCCGCGTCTTGATCCGCGGCGATCCACAATGGAGGTGACAGAGACCGGCCACTGACCTAAGAGGACCCCATGGACGAACAGACCGACCTGCCGTCCGGCATCGGCAAACCGGCGACGCGCGCCTTCACCGGCGCCGGTTACACGCGGCTGGAGCACTTCACCCGCGTCACCGAAGCCGAACTCGCGAGCCTGCACGGCGTCGGCCCCAAAGCGCTCCGCATCATCCGCGAAGCCCTGGAAACGCGAGGTCAGACGTTCAAACTCACCGACTAATTTTTTTGTCTTGACAACTTCACCCTTCGGGCGGTTAGCTGAGCGCAGCACACCGACCGAAGGAGATCCAGTCATGGCCAAGTTCGCGAACGTCGACGACTACATCGCCGCTCTGCCCGAGAACCTGCGTGAAGTCGCCGTCGCGCTGCGCCCGATCGTCAACGCCGCCCTGCCCGGCTCAATCGAGGCGATGTACCACGCCTCCCCGACCTGGAGCGCGGGCGAAGCCGTCGGGAAGAACCTCGTCTGCCTGATGAAGGCGTACTCGTCGTACGTCACGTTCGCCCTCTGGAAGGGGCAACTCGTCGACGACGGGTCCGGCAGGCTGGAGGCGAGCGCGCGGGAGATGGCGCACGTCAAGCTGCGTTCGGTCGACGACATCGACGCCGAGCTGTTCACCGGCTGGATCGAGCAGGCGCGAGACCTCGAAACCACTGCCGCGGCGCGATGACACAATCGGCGGCGTGCCTGTGATCACCGACGAATCCCGTTGCCCCTGCGGTCTTGGCGAGCCCTACGGCGTCTGCTGCGGCCGCTTCCACCGGGGCGCCGCGACCGCGCCGACCGCCGAACTCCTGATGCGGTCGCGGTTCAGCGCGTTCGCCGTCGGCGACACCGCGTACCTCACGAAGACCTGGCATCCGAAGACGCGGCCCGCCGACCTCGACCTCGATCCCGGGCAGCGCTGGACGTTCCTGGAGATCCTCGGCAAGACCGGCGGCGGACTGCTGGAGAACGAGGGCACCGTGGAGTTCCGGGCCCACTACCGCCAGGATCGCCGGGCCGACAGCATGCACGAGAACAGCCACTTCGTCCGCGTCGACGGGCAGTGGATCTACGTGGCGCCCGTCGGCTGAAGCCCCACTTCGCCTACTCGGCCGCTCGTGAGTGGCCGGTCGCCGCGTCCGGGGTCGGCGTCGTCCTCGGTGTGGCGACGATCCTGCCCAGCGCCTTCGGCATCGCGCTTTCGGTACTGGCACTGGCTTTGGGCACAACGACGTTCGTCAGGGACCTCCGGCTGCTCCGGGCGCGCTGGGCCGGATACGAGTTCAGCGCGATCGCCGCTCCCTTCCCCACCGCCGAATTGCCGCCCAAGCTCAAGGCGGCGGCGCCGCACGTCCTCCCGCTACACGCGGAAGGGGCGATTGCTCTTCAACGGCGCCATCGTCGGCATGCACGGCGAACCGCTCCCCGCCGCTGCGCCGCGAGGAACTGGCCGACCCGTCGGGCAGCGGCTCCCTCGAACCCCAGGATCTCGACATCCCCGACGGTGGACACCGCCGTCTGCTGCACACCGCGGTGATCGCCGGGATGGACCGGAGTTCCTGGGATCACCGAACTGTCCGTGGACAGCGCCACCCTGCTGACGCGTCGTACACGCGGGGCCGCGCTCCGTCCGGCGCACCACCGCTGACGAACCCGGTGCAAGGGTCTGTTCCCCGCGCGAAGTGACGGCTACTATCTCCCCCAACATTGTTAGGGAACTTTCTTAACGATTTCCGCCCAGGTCCGCCGCCGTGTGCCCAAGGAGGCGCGCTCGTGAGTTTTCGGCAGAAGAGAACCCGGATCCCGTTGCTGGCCATGACCGTCACCGCGCTGGCCGCCGCGGTCTGCGGGGTGACCGCCGCCCCCGCCGCCACCGGCGCGGAAGTGGCCGCGCCGCTGTCCGTCGGCGCCGCCGCGGGCGACGCCACCCCGATCCCCGGTTACGTGATCCAGTCCTCGGCGCAGGTCAGCGACGACTCGGCGGTGTCGAAGCCGGGCTTCCCCACCACCGGCTGGTACCCGGTGTCGTCGCGTTCGACGGTCTACGCGGGATTGCTGCAGAACGGCAAGTACGCCGACCCGTTCTATTCGACGAACATGAAGAACGTCCCGACCGCGCAGTTCACCGTGCCGTGGTGGTACCGCACTGACCTGAACGTCCAGGACACCTCGCGGCGGACGTACCTCGACTTCAGCGGCGTGCTCTCCAAGGCCGACGTCTGGGTCAACGGCACCAGGATCGCGACGAAGGACCAGGTCAACGGCGCCTACACCCGCCACGACCTGGACATCACCGCGCACGTGCGCCAGGGCGTCAACAGCGTCGCGTTCAAGGTCTACCCCAACGACCCCAACAACGACCTCTCGATGGGCTGGATCGACTGGGCGCAGACCCCGCCGGACCAGAACATGGGCATCGTGCGGGACGTCCTCGTCCGGCGCGGCGGCCCGGTCGCGCTGCGCAGTGCCCACGTGATCCAGAAGCTGAACTCCGCGCTCGACCACGCCGACCTCACGGTGAAGGCCGACGTCCGCAACGACTCGGCGGACGCGGTGCAGACCACCGTCGCCGGCACGGTCGCGGGCAAGCCGGTCAGCCAGACCGTCTCGCTGGCCGCGAAGGAACGCAAGACCGTCACCTTCCCCGTCGTCGGCCTCGACAAGCCGAACGTCTGGTGGCCCGCCGGGATGGGCGGGCAGCACCGGTACGAACTCGACCTCACCGCGAGTGTCGGCGGCACGCCGTCCGACGCCTCGAAGTCGAAGTTCGGTGTCCGTGACGTCAAGGCGACGCTGAACTCCAGCGGCGGACGGCAGTACAGCGTGAACGGCAAACCGCTTCTGATCCGCGGCGGCGGTTACACGCCGGACCTGTTCCTGCGCTGGAACGAGACCGCGGCGGCCGACAAGCTCAAGTACGTGCTGAACCTCGGGCTCAACACGGTCCGCTTGGAAGGCCACATCGAACCGGACGAGTTCTTCGACATCGCCGACGACCTCGGCGTGCTCACCATGCCCGGCTGGGAATGCTGCGACAAATGGGAAGGCCAGGTCAACGGCGAGGAGAAGGGCGAGCCGTGGGTCGAGTCGGACTACCCGATCGCCAAGGCCTCGATGTTCTCCGAGGCCGAACGCCTGCGTGACCACCCGAGCGTCATCTCCTTCCACATCGGCTCCGACTTCGCGCCGGACAAGCGGATCGAGCAGGGCTACCTCGACGCGATGAAGGCGGCCGACTTCCTGCTCCCGGTGATCCCGGCGGCTTCGGCGAGGCCGTCCCCGATCACCGGCGCGTCCGGGATGAAGATGAACGGTCCGTACGACTACGTGCCGCCGGTGTACTGGTACGACAAGTCGCAAAAGGACCGTGGCGGGGCATGGAGCTTCAACTCCGAGACCAGCGCGGGCGTCGACATCCCGACGATGGACACCCTGAAGCGGATGATGTCGGCCAGTGAGCTGGAAACGATGTGGAAGAACCCGTCGGCGGCGCAGTACCACCGCTCGTCCTCCGAGACCTTCGGGAACTTGAAGCTCTTCGGCAACGCGCTCACCAAGCGCTACGGCGCGCCCGCCGACCTGACCGATTTCGTGCGGAAGTCGCAGCTCGCCCAGTACGAGAACGTCCGCGCCGAGTTCGAGTCGCACTCGCGCAACTACACCGACTCGACCAACCCGTCGACCGGGTTGATCTACTGGATGCTCAACAGCCCGTGGACTTCCCTGCACTGGCAGCTGTTCGACGCCTACATGGACCAGAACGGCGCCTACTACGGGGCGAAGAAGGCCAACGAGCCGCTGCACATCCAGTACTCGCACGACAATCGCTCGGTCGTGGTGATCAACCAGACGTCGAACGCGGTGAGCGGGCTGACGGCGACCACGAAGCTGTACAACCTCGACGGCACCGAGAAGTACAGCAACACCAAAACCGGCCTGTCGGTCGGCGCGCTGGGCGCCAAGGCCACCGCGGTCACCGTCCCGGCGGTGAGCGGGCTGTCGAGCACCTACCTGGCGAAGCTGGTGCTCACCGACTCGTCCGGTAAAGAGGTCAGCCGGAACGTGTACTGGCTCTCCACCAAGGCCGACACGCTGAACTGGGGCGGCAGCGACTGGTACTACACCCCCCAGTCGGGCTACGCCGATCTGTCCGGGTTGAAGAACCTCGGCCAGTCCGCCGTCAGCGCGACGGCGAAGTCGGCCGCCGGTGCCGACGGCACCACCACGACCACCGTGACGCTGAAGAACACCTCGGGCGGCAAGCTCCCGGCGTTCTACGTCGACTCGAAGGTCGTGGACGCCGCGGGCAAGCCGGTGCTCCCGGTGGAGTGGAACGACAACGCGGTGAGCCTGTGGCCGGGTGAGACGACCACGCTGACCGCGAAGTACCGCACCGCCGACCTCAAGGGCTCCAAGCCTTCGGTGCGCGTCTCGGGCTGGAACACCGGCACGCAGACCGTGCCGGCCGACGGCTCCGGGCCCAGCAACCCGGTCGACTACCAGGCCGAGGACGCCACGATCGTCCAGGGCGCGGTCGAGTCCAACCACGCCGGGTTCACCGGCACCGGGTTCGTCAACTACGACAACGTGGCGGGCAGCTCGGTCGAATGGACGGTGAACGTGCCGGCCGCGGGCACCTACGACGTGGTCGTCCGGTACGCCAACGGCACGACGGCGGACCGGCCGCTCGACTTCTCCGTCAACGGCTCGATCAGCGCGTCCGGCGTCGGCTTCGGCGGCACCGGGGCCTGGCCGAACTGGACGACGAGAACCGTCAAGCTGACCTTGGCGGCGGGAGTGAACAAGATCAGGGCCGTCGCCACCACGGCGAACGGCGGTCCCAACGTCGACAAGATCACCCTCTAGGCCGTGTCCGCCGCGAGGCCCCCTTCGCCGCCCGGCGAAGGGGGCCTTTCGGCGTCTGGCGTGGGTTACGCTTTCCGGGTGACCGGCAAACCCGACCCGCGCCTGCGGGACCTCGCGATGCTGCGCCGCGTCCGCGACCGGATCGATCGCGACTACGCGCAGCCCCTGGACGTCGAGGCGCTGGCCCGCGGTGTCCACGTCTCCGCCGGGCACCTGAGCCGCGAATTCCGCGCGGCGTACGGCGAATCGCCCTACAGCTACCTGATGACCCGCCGGATCGAGCGGGCCATGATGCTGCTGCGGCGCGGGGACATGTCGGTCACCGAGGTCTGCTTCGACGTCGGGTTCTCGTCGCTGGGCACGTTCAGCACGCGGTTCTCCGAACTCGTCGGCATCTCGCCGAGCGCGTACCGCAAACAAGCGGCGGAGGACGGCCGCGGCATGCCCGGCTGCGTCGTCAAACAGGTCATGCGACCGATCAGGAATCGAGAAGCGGCCCCGCCGCGCGCCGACCTACCTTGAATCGTATGACCCTCTCGATTCGGGCGTCCTACCTCCCCGCGGACGATCTCGAAGCTTCACTTTCCTTCTATCGCGACATCCTGGGCTTCGAAGTGCGTGCCGAAGGTCCGCTCCAGGCCACGGTCGGGCCTCCAGGACAGCCGGAGACGTCGCTCGTGCTCCATCCCCCGGCCGACGGCCCGGAGATCACCGGCGAGGAACGCGCCACGATCGCCGAACTGATGGCCAAGGGCGTCCACGGGATCATCGTGCTGTCCACCCCGGACCTGATCGGGACCTTCGACCGGATCCAGGCGGCAGGCGTGGACGTCGTCCAAGAACCGATGAGGCAGTCCTACGGCGCCTTCGACTGTTCTTTCCGTGACCCGGCGGGCAACCTGGTGCGGTTCGAGGAGCGGTAGCCCGGCCTCGGTGCGCGCGCACCGAGGCTCCCGGGTGATGATGAGCGGCGTGGAGATCGCGGTAGAACTAGTGGCACTGGTGGTGGCCGTCCTCCTGGTCACCGCTGCGGCGCGGAAACTCGACTGGTCGGCGCCCCTGTGCCTGATCGCGGTCGGGGTCGTCGCCTCGTACGTGCCGGGGGTCCCGGAGTACGAACTGGACCCGGAGGTCGTGCTGCTGGGGTTGCTGCCCCCGCTGCTGTACGCCACCGCGATCCGCACGTCGCTGATCGACTTCCGCCGCAACCGCGGGCCGATCCTGCTGTTGTCGGTAGGGCTCGTCATCTTCACCACGGCCGCGGTCGGGGTCGTGGCGTGGCTGGTGATCCCCGGTCTGCCGCTGGCCGCCGGGCTCGCGATCGGCGCGGTGGTCGCGCCGCCGGACGCGGTCGCGGCCACCGCCGTCGCCCGCAAGGTCGGGATGCCGCGCAAGCTGACGAGGCTGCTGGAGGGCGAAAGCCTGTTCAACGACGCGGCCGCGCTGGTCGCGTTGCGGACCGCCATCGCGGCCATCGCGGGTTCGGTGAGCCTGCTGCAGGTCGGCGGAGATTTCCTGCTGGCCGCGGGCGGGGGCCTGGTGATCGGGTTCGCCGTCGGCGCGCTCGCCGCGCTGATCCGCACCCGGCTCGAGGATCCGGTCACCGACACCGCGCTCTCGCTGGTGCTCCCGTTCGTCGCCTACCTTGCCGCCGAGGCCATCCACGGTTCCGGCGTGATCTCCGTGGTCGTCGCGGGGCTGATCCTCGGGCACAAGGCGCCGAGCATGCTTTCGGGCCGCTCCCGGCTGGCCAGCAGGCTGAACTGGCAGACCATCCAGTTCCTGCTGGAGAACATCGTCTTCCTGCTGATCGGGCTGCAGGTCCGCCGGATCATGACCGAGGTCGGCGACAGCGGGCTGACCGCGCTGGAACTGATCCTGATCTGCGCCGCCACCCTGGCCGCGACGATCGTCACCCGGATCGTCTGGATGGTGGGCATCGGCCTGGCGCGACGCGTGTTCCGCCGTCACGCCTGGCCATGGCGGTACTCGGCCGTGATCGCCTGGGCGGGGATGCGCGGGGTCGTCACGCTCGCGGCCGCGTTCGTGCTGCCCGCGGACACCCCGCAACGGGCCGTGCTGGTGCTGGTCGCGTTCGTCGTGGTGGCGGGAACGCTGGTGCTGCACGGGACGACGCTGCCGGTACTGGTCCGCCGCCTGAAGCTGCCCTCGCCCGATCCGGCCGAGGACGCGCTTCAGGAGGCGGCCGTGCTGCACGACATGACGAGGGCCGCGCTCGAAGAGCTGGAGAAGATCCGGACCCCTGATGACCCGGAAGACATCGTCGAGCGCCTGCGCAGCCGGCTCCAGCACCGCTCGGACTCGGCGTGGGAGGAGCTCGGCAGGCAGAGCACGCTGACCGAAACCCCGAGCGACGCGTACCGGCGGCTGCGGTTGCGGCTGCTCGAAGTCGAACGCGAGAAGTTCCTGGAGGCGCGTGACTCCGGAATGGCCGATGATGATGTCCTGCGCCGGATCCTCGAACGCCTCGACATCGAGGAATCCATGCTGGACAGGGAGGAGGAGACCGTGCCGGACTCCGATCGGGAACTGCGCACCCCCGCCGCGACGGCGGGATCCTGCAAACATCTGACCAAGGACTGGCCCGCGGTCGAACCCAGCTCACCCGACGAATGCGCCGTGTGCGTCGAGAACGGGATGACCTGGGTGCACCTGCGCGAATGCGTCAAATGCGGGAACGTCGCCTGCTGCGACTCGTCGCCGGGCAAGCACGCGACCGAGCACTTCCACGACACCCTGCACCCGGTGATGCGCAGCCACGAACCCGGCGAGACCTGGCGTTGGTGTTTCGTGGACAAACAGCTGGGCTGAATCGGTATCGTCCGGGGCATGAGCACCCCTGAGCAGGAAGTCGAATACCGCCAGCACCGGTTCTCACCTCCGCCGGGCGCGACCGAGATCTTCCTTGTCCGCCACGGCGAATCGGCCCCGGCGAAGGGCAGCGCGCCGTTCGACCTCGTCGACGGACAGGCCGATCCGGATCTCGCGGCGGAAGGCAGGGACCACGCCGAGCGGGTGGGGCGCCGCCTGGCCGACGAGCGGATCTCCGCGCTGTACGTGACGACACTGCGCCGGACGCCGCAGACCGCGGCACCGCTGGCGGCGAAGCTCGGGCTCACACCGGAGGTCGAGCCGGACCTGCGGGAGATCCACCTCGGCGACTGGGAGAACGGGCTCTTCCGGCGCTACACCCACGAAGGTCATCCGATCGTCGAGCAGCTGTGGCGCGAACAGCGCTGGGACGTCATCCCCGGTGCCGAGACGATGGAGTCGTTCGGTGGCCGGATCAAGGCGGCCATCGGCAGGCTCGCGACGGCCAACCCGGACCGGCGGATCGCCGTGTTCACGCACGGCGGCGTCATCGGCGAGGTCTTCGCGCAGGCGAGCGGCGCGAAGAACCGGTTCGCCTTCCTCGGGGCGGACAACGGCTCGATCTCACATCTGGTGGTGTCGGGCGAGAACTGGATGGTGCGGCGGTTCAACGACACGTCGCATCTTCAGTCGCCTTTCGGCTGATCCGCCCGGCCGCGACCAGGTGCACGACGACCAGGACCGCGACCGCCTCGGCGGCCAGCAGCCCGAGGAGCACGAGCACCTGGGTCACCCCGGCCTGCACCGGCCCGGCGCCACCGAGGAGGACACCGACGTAGGCGCCGGGCAAGGTCACCAGGCCGACGGTCCGGGTCTGGTCGAGGGCGGGGATCAGCGCCTGCCCCGCCGAGGGACGGCAGATCTCCAGCGCGGCCGGCCGGGGCAGGAATCCCAGCGCCAGCGCGGCTTCGTACTCGCCGTGCCGGGACACGAGTTCGTCCAATGCCCGTCTCGCCGCCTGCGAGGTCGCGGACATCGCGCCGCCGATGACGATCCCGGCGATCGGCACGATCGCGATGGGCCGCCACGGGACGACGCCGGTCGCGAGCACGAGCGTCAGCACCGGGATCACGCCGGAGGCGATGGCGAGCGCGACCCACGCCAGATCCTTCGCCACCCCGATCCGGCGCGCGGAGGTGACCGCCGCGATCGTGAACATCAGCAGGACGAAACCGCCGGTCAGCCAGCCCGATTTCAGGATCCCGACGATCACCAGCGACACGGCGGCGAGCTGCACGACTGCGCGCGCGGCCGCGAACAGCACCGCCTTGCCCTGGCCCAGCCGCCCGAACCGCACCACCGCCGCGCCGAAGATCGCCAGCACGGCCAAGACCGCGGCGAGCACCGGGCCGAACGCGATCGCACCATCCGTCACGCGGATGATCCTGCCGCAGAGATCAGGACGTGCAGGTCACCGGCGCGCCCGCGGCGGGGGCGGTGCGGTCGCTGACGACCTCGCCGTCGACGAGGATCCGGCACCGCAGCGCGCCGCTGCCCGACCCCTGCGCGGAAAGGCTGTAGAACTCGTCGCGGCCTTCCTGGCTCACGCGCTCGAAGGTGGTGCTCCACGGCGCCGTCACGTCGGTCTTCTGCAGGAGCTCGGAACCCTGCGCGACGTAGGTGACGTTCTGGGCGCCCTCCGCGCCGGAAAGTTCGTAGACGACCGAGTGGATCACGGTGCGCACGGCGGCCGCGGCCTGTTCGACCCGCGGCGCGGGCGGGCTCTGCACCGGACGGGAGGCCTTCGGCAGCATGTAACCGGTCAGGGTGACGGCGACGGCCACCACACCCAGCACGACCACGACGGTCCCCAGCGGCTTCAGCCTGCCGGGGGCACCCTGCCCCGGCGCCGATGCCGGAGGGGTCGCGGTGGGAACACCCATGGAAGAGGTCTTCTCTCGTCCGAGCGCACTCCCGTCGAGCGCGTCGACTACTTCTCGCACGAAGGTGACTCCGCGTTAGCCGTTATCGGGAAGAAACCCGATATTCACCCTTTTGGGTGTCCCACTGACCGGAGAGCACCTGGTCATGAGGCGATCGGCGTAAACGCAGTGAGCCGAATAGCTCACTTTGAGTGACCACTTGCAGGAAGCCATCGCCCCGCCCTTCCAATATCTATATGCACAGTCCTGGCCGAGGTCGTGAGCGGCGATGAGGATTATCGAGGGGTAAGTCAAATGTGGCGCGGGCCCTCTCCGCTGGCGCCCAAGCGCCGCTAAGTGTCCACAAGGGACAGTTTTCGACTGTGCAATGTCCGGTTCATGTCTATATGTACGATCCTGGCCGGGGGTCGTGAGTGATAATGAGGGTTAGAACCCTCTTTGCCACTCACGACCCCGCTGCGAATCCGTGCAGAGTACCCAAACCGGGCACTTGTAGCCCGGAAAGTGTCCCTTGTGGACACTCGGGGAAGGTGCAGACCTTCAGGACAGCGTCAATCGACGAGCCCCGTGTCGGCGAGCAGCCCGAGCACT
Source organism: Amycolatopsis sp. NPDC102389 (assembly GCF_044765885.1). Classification (NCBI taxonomy): domain Bacteria; kingdom Bacillati; phylum Actinomycetota; class Actinomycetes; order Pseudonocardiales; family Pseudonocardiaceae; genus Amycolatopsis; species Amycolatopsis sp. NPDC102389. Next base: position 163,872 of record NZ_JBIWKX010000007.1, on the reverse strand, counting down.
CGCCTGCCCGCCGGCGGGCAGCGGTGCGCGTCGGCCGAGGACAGCCAGGCGGATTCCGCGATCTCACGGCCGGGCGCGGGCTCCCCGCGGTGCTCGGCGGTGTAACAGGTCATGCGGACACGGCGGCCGTCCGCGTAACCGTCGGCCTGCTCGTTCAGCACCGCGAAGAAGCGAAAGCTCAGCGGGTCGAGCTCGACGCCGAGTTCCTCCCTGATCTCCCGGCACAGCCCGGCGACGTCGCCCTCCCCCGGCTCCCGCTTGCCTCCCGGCAGGTAGAACTTGGCCTTGCCCTCGGTCCGCACCGACAGGAGTCGGCGGTCGCGGACGTGGATCCAGGCCAGTGAATCGATCTCTGCTTCGGACACGGCCTGATTCTGTCGTAGCCCGGGGGCATCATGGCAAGCGTGTATCGGGAGACGAAGGCGCCGGGCGAGCTGGCCGGCGTGGTGCGCTGCCTGTGGGAGGACACGGGCACGGCGCCGAAGCGGATCGTGCCCGACGGCTGCGTGGACCTCGTGGAATGCGGCGGCGAGGTCTTCGTCGCCGGGCCGGACACGGCGGCTTGGACCTGGGAGACCGGCGAACGGGCAAGGGGCGTGCGGTTCGCTCCCGGTAGGGCGGGCGACGTCCTGGGTCTGGGTGCCGACGAGCTGCGCGATCAGCGCGTCTCCCTCGACGACCTCTGGGGCAAGGAAGGCGAACTGCTGGCCGAGCGGGTGCTCTCCGGCGCCGCATCGCTGACCGGCGTCGTCGCGCGGCGCCGAGCCGGAGGAGCCGACCGGGAGGTCTCGGAGCTGATCGCCAGGCTGGACGGCGGGGCGTCCAGGGTTTCGGCCGCGCTGGAGCGGTTCACCACCGGGGAACGGCAGTTGCGCCGGCGGTTCACCCTCGCGGTGGGCTACGGCCCGGCGACCTACCTGCGCGTCAGCCGGTTCCAGCGCGCCATCGGCCTCTCGGGAACAGCGCCGGATCTCGCTTCGCTGGCGTTCTCGGCGGGCTACGCCGATCAAGCTCACCTGAGCCGGGATTGCCGCGAACTGTCCGGCGTGAAGGCGAGCGAATTCTTCCGCGCCAGGAAGTGAGCGATGTCCACTGTGGACCGGTACAGCTCACGGTAGTGCGGGTAGAACTCGTCGTAGACATCGGCGTCCGCGCCGGGGCGGACGATTTCGGCGACGGGGTTCCAGGCTTCGATATCCGGCTCCCGCCCCAGTGCCACGGACGCGAGAACGGCGTCACCGAAGGCGGCACCGATGGTTTCCGCGGGGATCTCCTGCTCGATCCGCGCGACGTCACTGACGATCCGCGTCCACACCCCGCCCTGTGTCCCGCCGCCGACCGCGACGAACCGGCCCGTGCCGCCTCCGGCGTCCCGCATGGCTTCCAGGTTGTGCCGCACCCCGTACGCCGTTCCTTCCAGCGCCGCGCGATACAGATCGGCTCGGTCGTGGGAAGTGGTGAGACCGGCGATAATGCCCCTCGCGTCCGGATCCGGCACGGGTGTCCGTTCTCCCGCGAAGTACGGCAGCATCAGCAATCCGCGGCTGCCCGCCGGAACCTCGCCCGCCGCCGCGGCCAGGTCCCCGAACTCGCCGCCGACGAGCTCCCGCAGCCAGTCGGTGATCGCGCCGGACGTCGCCATCCCCGCCGCGAGCGAATAGGTACCGGGAAAGGCGCCGCGGGTCGTCCACAATCCCTGCCCTGGACGGGGATCGGAGAGCATCTGGACCAGGAACATCGTGGTGCCGTACATGAGCATCGTGTCCCCGGGCGCGGTGACCCCGACGCTGGTCGCCTCCGCCCAGGCGTCCACCGTGCCCGCCGTCACCGGGATCCCTTGCGGGAGGCCGGTTTCCGCGGCCGCTTCGGCGGTGACCGAGCCGGCCACCTCGGTCGGCCAAGCGAGCCTGGGCAGCTCGATGCCGGGAGCGATCGCGGCGACCCGGTCCGCCGCCCAGCGGGCCTCGCGCAGGTCGTACATCGGATCGCATTGGCTCGCCGAATGATGGTCGAGGACGTATTCACCGGTCAGCCGCAGCACGAGGAACGAGCTCGCCATCAAGAAGAGCTTCGCCCGCTCGAACACCTCCGGCTCGTTCTTGGCCAGCCACCGCCATTTCGGCCCGACGGCCTGCGAGCCGAGCGCGCTGCCACCGCGTTCCACAATGGATTCTTCGCCGAATTCCCGGTTCAATTCCCGGATTTCGTCGTATGCGCGAGTGTCGACACCGTAAAGGATCGCCGGGCGCAAAGGCTTCCCGGAAGCGTCGGCGGGTAACAGCACCGGCCCGATCCCGCTGACCGACACTCCGATGATGGGATGATCCCCGGCGCCCGCCGAAAGCTCTCTGGCCAGCGCCAGGAAGTCTTGCCACCACACGGTTTCCGCGTCATGTTCGAACCATCCGGGACGAGGCCGGGAAGTGTCGTGCGGCCGGGACGCCCGTGCCACCACCACGCCCCGCGAATCGACGAGGACACCTTTGGAACTCGAGGTGCCGATGTCGATGCCGAGCACCAGGCCCGGTTCCCCCACGACCCCTCCGAACTCCTCGGCGCGAGTAGCGCGATCAGCGGATGGTAACGATTGTCGGCCAAGCTATTCTTCCCGTGCGAAGGTGTCAATACACCTGCAGAAGGGGAGGTCGCGGTGGCCACCATCAACGACGTGGCGGCGAAGGCCGGGGTTTCGACGGCGACCGTGTCGAGGACGCTCAACGGTAAGTCCACAGTGGACCCGATACTCGCGGCGCGGGTGCAGGCCGCCGCCGCGGAATTGGGCTATCACCCGAACGGCCTCGCGAGGAATCTGCGCCGCCAGGAGACCGCGGTGCTCGCGCTCATCATCTCCGACGTGGAGAACCCCTTCTTCACCGCGATCGCCCGCGGCGTGGAGGACATCGCGCAGACCGCGGGCTATTCGGTGGTGCTGTGCAACGCCGACGACAACGAGGAGAAGGAGCGGCGCTACATCGACGTCGCCCTCCAGGAGCGGGTCGCCGGCGTGGTGCTCTCCCCCACCGGCCGGGCCACCAACGTCGACCGGCTGACCGAACGCGGCACCCCCGTGGTCGCCGTCGACCGGCCGCTGCTGAAGAACACCGGCGACCAGGTGCTGGTCGACACCCGGCTCGCCGCCCGCGACGCGACGCGGCACCTGCTCGACGGCGGTTACCGGCGGGTCGCCTGCGTCAGCGGACCGCCCGGGGTGCGCACGGCCGAAGACCGCCTGGCCGGCTACACCGACGCCGTCGGCGAGGGGAACGCGCTCACCCGGCGGGCCGAGTTCCGCGCCGAGGGCGGCAGGCTCGCCGCGCTCAGCCTGCTCGACGAGCCCGAGCCGCCGGACGCGCTGCTGGTCGGCAACAGCACGATGGCGATCGGCGTCCTGGAGGCGCTGGCTTCACGCGGTCTGCACTCGGGACAGGACGTGGGGATCGTGTCGTTCGACGACGCGCCGTGGACGACGCTGATCGATCCGCCGCTGACGGTGGTCGCTCAGCCCGCGAACGAGGTGGGCAGGGTCGCCGCCGAGCTGCTGCTCGCCCGTATCGGCGACAGCACGCGCAAGGCCACGACGACCACGCTGCAGGCGAAACTGATCGTGCGCCGGAGCTCACGGCGCGACTGACAGCGGCCGACATCGGAGATCCCAGGTGCACGACGTGCCTGGGCGACCGGTTCGCACCGGCCGCCCAGGAACGCCCCACCCCCTTGTTCCCCCAAGCCGGCCCCACACCAGCCGGGTTCTCCGAAGCGGTGGGAAGAAATCGTTTACCTTTCGGAAGGTAAGTTCCTGTTTACCACCTGTCAAGCCGGAATCCTGGACAACCTCGCCCGATACGGGCACACTGTGGCGATATTGCCTACTGCACGTGTTTGATTCCGTGCGCTCTGTGTTCGTCTCTGGTGAATTCCCCCACGAAACCGAGATGAGACCGCACGAACCCGCACAGACGCGTTACCCTAGGCGCTATGTCGATAGCGCTCGAGAACGTTCTCGCCAAGGCGGGCCTGAAGGTCGACGCCAACGAGTTCCTGAACCTCGTCGAGGACGCGGCGCGGAGGCTGACCCCACCGAACCCCGATCCGTCGCACTACTTCTCGGCGGACCAGCGGGCCGCGCTCACCGACGTCGGCCTCGATCTCTCGCCCCGCGGCGAGGACGAACCGGACTTCCGTGCGCGGACGGTCGCCGCGCACGCCGTGCTCGCCGATTCCGCGCTCAGCGTGCTGGAAGCGGCGAAGACGCTGGGCGTCGACGACAGCCGTATCCGCCACCGCCTGAAGGAGGGCAGGCTCACCGGCTGGAAGGACCAGGGCTGGCGGTTGCCCGCCTGGCAGTTCGCCGGCTCCGGGGTGCTGCCCGGCCTGGAGGTCGTGCTGCGTGCCGTCCCCGAGGACCAGCCCGCGCTCGTCGTCGCCGCGTTCATGAGCACCCCGCAGGCCGATCTGGTGATCAACGACCATCCCGCCACCCCGCGCCAATGGCTTCTCTCCGGTGGCGATCCCGAACATGTCGCGAGACTGGTGGCCACGCTGGGGTCGCCGTTCTGAGATCCTTGCCCGGCGACGAGAATTTCAGTCGGGGGTAGGCCGTAGGCTGACCCCACCGAGCAAGATCACCCGACAAGGACGGACGACTCCCGAGGTATGGCCCGGCTCCCCCTGCCGCCCGCACGCTCTGTCCTGGTCAAGGAGCTGCACCGCACCAACGACGTGGTGACGGTGCATCCCGGCACCAGGCTGGTCAGGATCTTCACCGCGCACGGCAACCACCCCCAGCAGTGGAATTCGTTCCGCTACAGCGGCCCGCTCCCGCACGGCCGGTTCGACCCGCAGACCCCCGGTCGCGGCGGTCGCCCGGTCACCGACCCCGGGAACGGCGTCCTGTACTTCGGCCTCACCGTGCGCACGAGCATCGCGGAGGTCTTCCAGACCACGTCGACGGTCGACCGCAAATCCCGCGGCCCGCGCCTGGTCGTCGTCCGGCCGACCCGCACGCTGCGGCTGCTCGATCTCGCCGGCCTGTGGCCGACCCGCGTCGGTGCCTCGCAGGAGATCTCCAGCGGCCCGAAGAAGATCACCCAGGCTTGGGCGCGCGCCATCCGCGCCGCCTTCGGCGACCTCGACGGTGTCTGGTACCGGTCGTCCATGGATTCCGGCGGCCCCGCGCTCGCGCTGTGGGACCCGCCGGCCGGGAATTCGCTGCCGGTCGCGCCCGACGTGCTGCTCCCCCTGGACCACCCGGGGCTCGACGTCCCGCTGGGCCGGGTGTGCGAAGAGCTGAACTACACGCTCCTCAGCTGACACCGGATGCCATGAACGGTCCGTTCATGGCATCCGGTGAGCCCGGCGATCAGAGGTGGCGCCCCCACCACTCCAGCACGGCGTCGAACCGCTGCACCCGGTGCCGGGGCAGGCCCGATCGCGTGAGTTCGTGCCCCTCGCCCGGGAACAGCAGGAACTCGGCCGCGACGCCGTTCTGCCGCAAGGCCACGTACATCCGCTGCGCCTGCTCCAACGGGCATCGCCAGTCCTGCTCGGAGTGCACGACCATGAACGGGATGTCGATCTTCCCCGCGTACGTCAGCGGACTGCGCTTGCGCTGTTCTTCGGGGTCGTCCCCGACGTAACCCCCGGCGAAGAACCAGCCGATGTCGGAACTGCCGACGAACGAGTCCCAGGCGTTGACCGCGCGCTCGCTCCACGCGGCGCGGAACCGGCCGCCGTGATGCGCGGCGAGCCAGCTGGTCATGAAGCCGCCGTACGAGCCGCCCATCACGCCGACGCGATCGCTGTCCAGATTGGACAATTTGAGCGCTTCGTCCAGCAGGGCCAGCAGATCGTCCGCGTCCACGGTGCCGAAGCCGTGGACGATGCTCCGGCCGTGGCTTTCGCCGTAGCCGGCGGAACCGCGCGGGTTCCCCAGGACGACGGCGTACCCCGCTGCGGCGAGCACCTGCGCCTCGTCGAAGACCTTCCACTCATACGGCGCGAACGGTCCACCGTGGACCATCAGGACCACGGGATGCGGCCCCTCGCCCTCGGGCCGGACGATCCAGCCGTGCACCGGATAGCCGTCGGGCGCGGTCGTGTTCAGCTCCTCCAGCGGCAGGATCCCGGTGTCCCGCAACGCCTTCGAGTAGTCGGTGAGGACGCGCGGTCCCCCGTCCGACAGCAGCACGACGTCACCGGAACTCTCGGGCGTCCCGATCACCGCGACGATCCGTTCGCCGTCGACGGCGAACGACTTCACCACGGTGCGCTCGCCGGCCAGGTGCCGCAACGTCTTCAGCTCGGCCAGGTCGGCGTCGAGGGGGACGGCGCGCAGCTCGGCGGCGCCACGGGTGCGGACCACGACGAGAACCTCGTCGCCGAGGACGACCGGACGGCTCGCCGCGTTGTCGCAGTCCACCGTTTCGACGTCGGTCAGCCGTCGCGGGGACGAGGGCTCGTCACCGGAGGGCCACGGCGCTTGCCAGAGCCCGGTGTTGCGGGCGATCTCCTCCTGGCCGGAGAACTCGGTGCCGTAGAACAGGATCGAACCATCCGGCGCGGCGACCGGCCGGTCCGCGGTGCCCAAGGACCGGACGAGCAGCCGGGGCTCGCCGCCGCCGTCGGCGGGCACGGCGTAGACGTCCGAGCGGACGGTGTCTTCGGCGGCCCAGTCACGCGGGGCGGTGCACAGGACGTGCTCGCCGTCTTCCGTCCACGAAGGATGATCGACGTCGGCCCGGTCGTCGGTCAGGGGCGTGAGCTCGGCGGGCGCGTCCTCGTCCAGCGCGGCCGCGGTGTCCACGACGAACAGACGCTGTGGACGGTCGTTGAGGAAACCCGCGTCGTCGACGCGGTAGAAGAGGTTCTTGATGTGCCGCGGCGCTTCTTCACCCGGCTCCGGCGTCTCACCGTCCGCGTTCTCCGTGCCGTAGCGGCCCGGCTCCGGCACGCGGGCGACGAAGGCGACGCGGCGGGAATCCGGCGCCCAGACCGGCGCGCCCGCGCCGAGAGGAAGATCGGTGATCCGCTTCGCGTCACCGCCGGCCGAGGGGATCACGTGCACCTGCGGCTTCGCCACGCGCCCGGAACCCTCTCCGGCCCGGAGGAACGCGATCCACCGGCCGTCCGGCGAGATGGCGGGGGCGGAGTCCTTGGTCCCGTGGGTCCATGGCCCTTCTCCGTCACCGCCGAGGTCGACCTTGCGCAGGCCGCCTCGGTAGCCGTTCGTCTTCAGATCAGGCCTGCTCACCGCGGTGAGCAGCAGGTCGCCGTGCAGCGCGAGGATGCCGGGGACCGTCAGGGCTTCGATGTCAACGGGACGCACGGCCCCGACGGTACCCGATCCTTAGCAGCTCTAACTACTGATTGAAGACTCCTGCTCAGCGGCTTCCAGCTTCTTCGCCTTCGCGAGGCTGGCCAGCGTCGTCACGGTCAGGACCACGACGATGACGCCCAGGGACACCCAGTTGTTGATGTCCAGCCAGTCCGGCACGACGTGGTACTCGTGCAGCGCGTGCAGGAACAGCTTGGCGCCGATGAAGGCGAGGATCACCGCGAGGCCGTAGGACAGGTACACCAGCTTGGTGACCAGGCCACCGAGCAGGAAGTACAGCTGGCGCAGGCCCATCAGCGCGAACGCGTTGGCGGTGAAGACCAGGAATGCCTCCTGCGTGATACCGAAGATCGCCGGGATCGAGTCGACGGCGAACAGCAGGTCCGCGCTGCCGATCGCGACGATCACCAGGAACATCGGGGTGATCCAGCGCTTGCCGTCCTTCTTCACGAAGGACTTGTGCCCGTGCCACTCTTCGGTGACCGGGAAGAGCTTGCGCACCCAGCGGGTGAGCGCGTTCTCCTCGTATTCCTCTTCTTCGTCCTTGTTGCGGACCATGCTGATCGCGGTCCAGATGAGGACGGCTCCGAAGAGGAAGAAGACCCAGACGAACTGCGCGATCAGCGCGGCGCCCACGGCGATGAACACGCTGCGCATGGCGAGCGCGAGCAGGATGCCGATCAGCAGCACGCGGTGCTGGTGGATCGCGGGCACCTTGAACGACGTCATGATGATCATGAAGATGAACAGGTTGTCGACGCTCAGCGAGTACTCGGTGATGTACCCCGTGAAGAACTGGACCCCTGGGTCGTGTCCGGCGAAGACCCAGACACCGATGCCGAACGCGATGGCCACGGCGACGTAGAAGACAACCCACCGGGCGGCTTCGCCGGTGGTGACCTCATGCGGCTTGCGATCGACGATGACCAGGTCGAGCGCGATCAGCGCGAGCAGACCGCCGACCGTGGCGATCCATAGCCACAGGGGAACAGACATGTAACCAACCCTCCGGATAGTGCACAGCAGCAACTAACCGGAGGTCTCTTCCGCCGGTGTGAAACCGGCCGACGGTGCCGGGGGCCCGCGAAGGCCACCGTGCTGACGACACCGCCGCGAAGGAATACTCCCCTCACAGCTGGTCCAGTTTGACCTGTCTGTACGCCTGACGCCAGTTAAGGTTGCCCTTGTCACCAAGATGATGGCGTAACTCCCGTCACACCCACCTGTTTCTCCCTCACCGGATACCCGTTCGGGCGGGCGGCCTAACGTCACGCTTGTGTGGTCCCTGTGTGCTGGAGGGGCGACTCTCAGGTTCGGTGAAATACGGTCATTCCGTGCCCCGAATCCCGCTCCCTCGCACGCGAGGCGCGAAGCTCACCGCGCTCGCCGCGGTCGTGGTGGTCCTGGCCGCCGCGGCCGTCGTGTGGACGAACGGCGAACCCGCCCCGTCCGCGGTCAGAACCCAGGACGCGACCCTCGACCTGCCCGAAACCCCGGGCTCGTCCGAGGTCGTGAAAATCGACACGACCACGTACCTGCCCGAACAGACCCCGGCTCCGGCCGTCCTGCTCGCCCATGGTTTCGGCGGCGACAAGAACAGTGTCGCCACCGAAGCCCGCGAACTCGCCGAAAAGGGCTTCGTCGTGCTGACCTGGTCCGCGCGCGGTTTCGGCCGCAGCACCGGGAAGATCGCGCTGAACGACCCCGATCGCGAGGTCGCCGACGCCCGGAAGCTGATCGACGGCCTGGCAGGCCGTCCCGAGGTCCTCAGCGAGAACGGCGACCCGAAGGTGGCCGTGTCCGGCGCTTCGTACGGCGGCGCGCTTTCCCTGTTGCTCGCCGGGACAGACAAGCGGGTCGACGCGATCGCGCCGGTGATCACCTACAACGATCTCGCGCAGGGCCTCTTCCCGAACGCCGCCGCCCAGGCCGCACCGAGCGCCGCCACCCCGGCCGCCGGCGCGTTCACCCCGGACGGTGTCTTCAAGAAGTCGTGGGCGGGCATCTTCTTCTCCGCCGGTTCCGGCGCGGCGCAGGGCGGTTCTCCCGCCAACGACGCTCCCGAAGCCGGTGACGAGACGAGCGAATCCGGGGCGGCACAGGGCACGGGCGCGGCGGGGGCCGCGGCGCAGTCGCTGCCGCTCGGTGGCCCGAACGGACAACGCCCGCCGTCCGGCCCCGCCGACCCTTGTGGACGGTTCACCGCCGACGTCTGCCAGGCATACACCGAACTCGCCACCACCGGGAAGGCGAGCCGGAAGACCGTCGACCTGCTCCACCGGGTCTCCCCCGCGTCCGTGACGGACAAGATCACCGTGCCGACCCTGCTGGTGCAGGGCGAAAGCGACACCCTGTTCGGGTTGGACCAGTCCGACGCGACCGCCCGGCAGATCACCGCCGCGGGCGGCAAGGTCCGGACGATCTGGTACACCGGCGGACACGACGGCGGGAAGCCCGGGCAAAAACTGCGCGCGCAGATCGCCGACTTCCTCAAGTTCTCCCTCACCGGCCAGGGCACCGATCCCGGTACCGGGTTCAGCTACGACATCCAGGGCACGCTGCGGGCCAACGGTGCTCCTTCGGTCCGGACGGTCACCGCGCCGGCGTACCCGGAAGTCACCGAACGACGGCAGTTCACGCTGGCGGGCCCGGCGCAGTCGGCCGTCCGGCCCGCGGGCGGCAATCCCGCCGCGGTGAGCGGGATCCCCGGATTGAACGGCGCGGTGGCGGGTTCGTCCCGGCTTTCCGGGCTGTTCAGCCTGGACCCACCGGGTCAGGCCGCGCAGTTCGCGACGCCGCCGCTGGACGCGCAGACGATCGCGGCCGGTTCCTCGACGGTCCGGCTGCAGGTCTCGGCTGATCCGTCCGCCGCCGCTCCGCAGAAGGAAGCCGTCCTCTTCGCGAAGCTCTACGACGTCAACTCGGAAGGCGTCCGCACGCTTCCGGCCAACGCCGTCGCGCCGTTCCGTGTCACCGGTCTGCCCGCCGACGGCAGTCCGGTCGAGGTGACGGTGACCCTGCCGGGCATCGTGCGGCCGCTGGAGGCCGGGCACACGCTCCGGCTGGTCGTCGGCACGACGGACCAGTCGTTCGCGACGCCGGTCGAACCCGCGGTGTTCCGTATCGGGCTGGCCGACGGCGGACGGCTCGGCGTGCCGGTCGTCCACGGCACCTCGGTCGGCGCGGGCGCGCCCATCGCGCAGCTGCTCGGGATCGCCGGGACCCTGCTCGCGGGTATCGCGATCACGGTGATCGCCGCGTTCCGGCGCCGCCGCGCCCATGACGTCGACGAGAGCCTGGCGAAGACGCCGCTCGTGATCGAAGGCCTGCGGAAGGCCTACGCGGGTGGGTTCGTCGCGGTCAAGGATCTGTCGTTCCGGGTCGAACCCGGCCAGGTGCTCGGCCTGCTCGGGCCGAACGGCGCGGGCAAGACGACGACCCTGCGCATGCTGATGGGGCTCATCACCCCGACCGCGGGCACCATCCGCGTGTTCGGCCATCTGATCGCGCCCGGCGCGCCGGTGCTGTCCCGGATCGGGTCCTTTGTGGAGGGTTCGGGCTTCCTGCCGCACCTGTCGGGCAAGGAGAACCTGGAGCTCTACTGGGCGAGCACGGGCCGCCCGAAGGACAAGGCGCATTTCGCCGAAGCACTGGAGATCGCCGGTCTCGGCGACGCGGTGAACCGGCGGGTCCGCACCTACAGCCAGGGCATGCGGCAACGGCTCGCGATCGCGCAGGCGATGCTCGGCCTGCCGGAGCTCATGGTGCTCGACGAACCGACCAACGGGCTCGACCCGCCACAGATCCACCAGATGCGCGAGGTGCTCCAGCGCTACGCGGCGACCGGGCGCACCGTGGTGGTCTCGAGCCACCTGCTGGCCGAGGTCGAGCAGACCTGTACGCACGTGGTCGTGATGCACCGCGGCATGCTGGTCGCCTCGGGCGAGGTCGGCGAACTGGCCGCGTCCAGCGGCGAGGCGACGTTCCGCGTCGACAAGCCCGCCGAGGCGGCCGAAGCGCTGCGAAAGGTCGGCGGCGTTTCCGGCGTCGACGTCGACGGGGAGCTGGTCCACGCGGATCTCGACGGTCTCGCGCGCGCCGAGGCGGTCGCCGTCCTGGTGCGGGCCGGGGTCGCGGTCGAGCAGGCCGGGCCGCGGCGCCGTCTGGAAGACGCGTTCCTGCAGCTGGTCGGAGAGGACTCGAAGGGTGAGTAAGACCAATGGTTCCGGCCCGGCGACCCGGGCGGATCACGGCGTGCACACCGATCCGGCGGCACTGCTGGAGCTGACCGAGGTCGCTTCGCACGAACCGGCCGAGGTCGGCCCGGACGGGGCGGTGGCGGGTTACCGCGCCGACCGGACGCTGCGGCTCGGCGTCGAGCTGAAGCGGCAGCTCAAACGGCGGCGGACCCAGCTGATGCTGGGGTTCGTCGCGCTGCTGCCGTTCATCCTGGTGATCGCGTTCGAGATCGGGCAGGCCAACCCGAACCGCCGCAGCGGCGGCTTCGTCGACCTCGCCACCGCGAGCGCGCCGAACTTCGTGGTGCTCGCGCTGTTCGTCTCCGGGACGTTCCTGCTCCCGATGATCGTGGCGTTGTTCTACGGCGACACGATCGCGAGCGAAGCGTCGTGGTCGAGCCTGAAGTACCTGCTCGCGATGCCGGTCCCCCGGCATCGGGTGCTGCGGCAGAAGGCGATCGTCTCCGGCATCCTGTCCGCGGTCGCGCTGATCCTGTTGCCGCTGGTGTCACTGGTGGTCGGGGTCATCTGGTACGGCGCGGGCGACGCGATCAGCCCGACCGGGGACGCGGTGACGTTCGGCGACAGTCTCATCGCGATGGGGCTGGCGACGATCTACATCATCCTGCAGCTGGCGTGGGTGGCAGGGCTGGCGATGCTGCTCTCGGTCGCCACCGACGCGCCGCTGGGCGCCGTCGGCGGCGCGGTGATCGTCGCGATCGTCTCGCAGATCCTCGACCAGATCACCGCGCTCGAAGGGCTGCGGGACTATCTGCCGACGCATTTCGCGTTCTCGTGGATGGATCTAATCTCGACCGACATCGACTGGACGAACATGGCCAACGGCATGCTGTCGGCGGCGTTGTACGGCACGGTGTTCTTCCTCCTGGCGGGTCGCCGGTTCGCGACGAAGGACATCACCAGCTGAGAGCGTTTTCGCGCTGAAGAAACGACCGGGGTCCACCGGGAAGACGAAATCTCTTCCCTGGTGGGCCCCGGTTTTCACTGGCTGTGGCGACCTTCACCCATTAGCGCCGGTAACCGGTGTTTCATGCGCATGAGAACATCCATTTTCGGATCATCGACTCATTGGGTGAAAAGTTCGCATTCATCTTCGGAGACCTCCGGGAAATCCTTATCTTCAGTGCAAAGGTGCCGACGCGAGAAGAAAGCGGGGATGTCACCATGACCCAGTCAGTCGAGACCCCGGTCCAAGAATTCTCTCTTGATTGGACCATGAACGCCGGCAAGGGCGGCCGGGTCGGATTCGCCGTCTCGGGCCAGGTGACGCTTCTCGACAACAACCGGTTCTACAAGATCGACGGGGTCCTCTACATCTCCGAGGGCAGCGCCTACTGCCGGGAGATCGGCAACCCGCATCTGTTCGTCCGGCGCAACGGCGTCGAGGAGAGCGGCAGGCAGTGGGGCTGGGAGACCATCTGCAACCGCAAGTCCTGCAGCAGGCTGTGCTCGATGGACGCCTACTTCGTCCGCACCGGCTACTGGGCGCCCGCCGACCGCGCCATCCAGCTCAGCATCGGCGCGGAGACCGGCTGGAACCGCAAACGCTCCTTCAGCCCGACGGTCACCGTGCGCCTCCGGGACTGAGCGGTCCACTGTAGATCCGCGCCGGCTCGGGTACGGTCGGCTCATGGCCACCTCCTCGATCCGCGTGGACGACGAAGGCGGGATCGCCGTCGTCACCCTGCAGCACGGCAAGGCGAACGCCCTCGACACGGAGTTCTGCCAGGAACTGATCGTCCGGCTCGAGGACGTGCAGCTCGGCGGCTATCGCGGTGTGGTGCTGACCGGAACCGGCGGCATCTTCTCCGCGGGCGTCGACCTGCGGCGGGTGCACGACGGCGGCACGGGTTACCTGGAGGACTTCCTGCCCGCGCTGTCGGACGCGTTCCTCTCGGTGTTCGGCTTCCCCGGTCCGGTGGTCGCGGCCGTCAACGGGCACGCGATCGCCGGCGGGGCGGTGCTCGCCGCCGCCTGCGATCGTCGCGTCCTCGCCGACGGCCCCGGCCGGATCGGGATCACCGAACTGCTCGTCGGGGTGCCGTTCCCGTTGGCGGCGCTGGAAATCCTGCGGTCCGGGTTCGGCGCCGACATCCTGGCCGAACTCGCTTTCCTCGGCGAGACCCATCCTCCGGCGGACGCGCTCAGGCTCGGCCTGGTGAACGAGGTGACCCCGCCGGAGAACGTCGTCGAGCGGGCGGTCGAGGTGGCCGGAAAACTCGCCGAGATCCCGGCGGCCGCGTACGCGCACACCAAGGCGCAGCTGCACCGGCCGTTCCACGAACGGATCGCCGAACACCGCACCGGCGACGACGCCCACGTCCTCGAACTGTGGAGCTCCCCCGAAGCCCGCGCGGCCATCAAGGCCTACGTCGAGCGGGTGCTCGGCGGCCGGGCCTGATCTTCGGGCTCGACCGGATAGGCGATTGCCCACCGGCGGCGACTCTGTGAGTATCCGACCGCTCAAAGGTCGGCGATGGGGAGGGCATGGATGCGGAAGCTCACGGCCGCGTGGTCGGTTCTGGCGATCACCGTTCTCGCACTGACCGGGCTGACCCCGGCCGCGCAGGCGGCGCCCGATGACATCAGGGACGCGCTCGGGCGGATCCCCGGCCTGACCGTCGTCTCGGAGAACCCGGCGCCGACCGGATACCGGTTCTTCAAACTCGCCTACACCCAGCCCGTCGACCACCGCAGGCCGGACAGCGGTACCTTCCAGCAGCGTTTCACGTTGCTGCACAAGGAATTCCGCTCACCGACCGTGGTGTACACGAGCGGGTACAACGTGTCGGAATCGCCCAACCGCTCGGAGCCGACGCAGCTCGTCGACGGCAACCAGCTGTCGATGGAATACCGCTTCTTCACTCCCTCGCGGCCGGATCAGCCGAACTGGGGCAAGCAGCTGACGATCTGGCAGGCCGCCGCCGATCAGCACCGCGCCGTCGAGGCGTTCAAGCGGCTCTATCCGGGCAAGTGGCTCGCGACCGGCGGCAGCAAAGGCGGGATGACGGCGACCTACTTCCGTAGGTTTTTCCCGGACGACGTCGACGCGACGATCCCTTACGTCGCGCCCAACGACGTCATCAACGAGCACGACCGCTACAACCGGTTCCTGGCGAACGTCGGCGACGATCCGGCCTGCCGTTCGGCCCTGAAGGCGATCCAGCGTGACGTGCTGACCCGGCGCTCCGAGTTCGCGGCGCTCGCCGCCGCCGACGCGGCCAAGAACGGCTACACGTTCAAGACCGTCGGCTCGGCCGACGTGTCGCTGGAGATCTCGGTGATCGACTCGTACTTCGCCTTCTGGCAGTACCAGAAGCAGTCGGACTGCGCGACGATCCCGAAGCCGGGCGCCCCGGCGGGCGAGGTCTACGCCTGGTTCGAACGCGTCGAGAGCCTCAACACCTACTCCGACCAGAACCTCGAGATCTATGTCCCGTACTACTTCCAGGCTTCTTACCAGCTCGGCGCCCCCGAGTCCTACGAAGGCTATCTCCGGGATCTGCTGCGCTACCCGGGCTCCAACGTGTCCCGGACGTTCGTGCCGAAGTCGGTCGACATCCCGCGGTTCGACCATCTGGCGATGCCGGACATCGACTTCTGGGTGAAGTCGCGGGGGAAGCGGCTGATGTTCGTCTACGGCGGGAACGACCCGTGGGGTGCCGAGCCGTTCAAGCTCGGCTTCGGCACGAAGGACTCCTACAGCTACACGGTGCAGGGCGGGAACCACGGCGCCCGGATCTCGCAGCTTCCCGCGGCGCAGGCCGCCGAAGCGACGAACACCGTGCGGCGGTGGGCCGGGCTGCCTCCGGTTTCGCCGGGCGTCAGCACGCGTTCGGTGCCCGCCGGGTTCCCGGACTTCGACACCGACCTGACCATGCTGGAGCGCCGTCGCCTCTGACCGCCCGCACGCGTTTCGTCCTCTGAATGCGGTACTTGCACACGCAAGGATCGCGTTCAGAGGACGAAACGCGGGTCACTTGATGCCGGCCGCGTCCATTCCCCGGAGCTCCTTCTTGAGGTCCGAGACCTCGTCCCGCAGCCGGGCCGCCAGCTCGAACTGCAGGTCGCGCGCGGCCTGCATCATCTGGTCGGTCATCTGCTGGATGAGGTCGGCCAGTTCGGCGCGCGGCATCCCGGCGACGTTCTTGTCCGCGAGCATCCCGGAGCTGCGCACGCGGTCTCCCTGCTCGGGCTTCTTGCCGCGCGAAGAGTTCCGGCCCGAGCCGCCGACGGCGACGGACTCCGTGTCCTCGGCCTCGCTGTAGACGCGGTCCAGGATGTCGGCGATCTTCTTCCGCAGCGGCTGCGGGTCGACCCCCCGCTCCTCGTTGTAGGCGACCTGCTTGGCGCGGCGGCGATCGGTCTCGTCGATGGCGTGCCGCATCGAGTCCGTGATCTTGTCCGCGTACATGTGCACCTCGCCCGACACGTTTCGCGCCGCGCGGCCGATCGTCTGGATCAGCGACGTGCCACTGCGGAGGAAGCCCTCCTTGTCCGCGTCGAGGATCGCGACCAGCGACACCTCGGGCAGGTCGAGACCCTCACGGAGCAGGTTGATGCCGACCAGCACGTCGAAATCGCCCGCGCGCAGCTGCCGCAGCAGCTCGACCCGGCGCAGCGTGTCCACCTCGGAGTGCAGGTACCGCACCCGGATGCCCAGCTCCAGCAGGTAGTCGGTGAGGTCCTCGGACATCTTCTTGGTGAGCGTGGTGACCAGCACGCGCTCGTCCTTCTCGGCCCGCTCGCGGATCTCGTGCACCAGGTCGTCGATCTGGCCCTCGGTGGGCTTCACGACCACCTTCGGGTCGATCAGGCCGGTGGGCCGGATGACCTGCTCGACGAACTCGCCGCCGGCCTGCCCCATCTCGTACGGCCCCGGCGTCGCCGACAGGTACACCGTCTGCCCGATGCGATCCGAGAACTCCTCCCAGGTCAGCGGCCGGTTGTCGACCGCGCTGGGCAGCCGGAAACCGAACTCGACCAGGTTCCGCTTCCGCGACATGTCGCCTTCGAACATGCCGCCGATCTGCGGGACGGTCTGGTGTGACTCGTCGATGACCAGCAGGAAGTCGTCCGGGAAGTAGTCGATGAGGGTGGCGGGCGCGGAACCGGCGGAACGGCCGTCGATATGCCGCGAGTAGTTCTCGATGCCGGAGCAGAACCCGACCTGGCGCATCATCTCGATGTCGTACGCGGTGCGCATCCGCAGCCGCTGCGCCTCGAGCAGCTTGCCCTGCTTCTCCAGCTCGGCCAGCCGCTCCTCGAGCTCGGCCTCGATACCGCGGATGGCCTTCTCCATCCGCTCCGGGCCCGCTACGTAGTGCGTGGCCGGGAAGATGCGGACCTCGTCGACCTCTTTCACGATGTCGCCGGTGAGCGGGTGCAGGTAGTACAGCTTCTCGATCTCGTCGCCGAAGAACTCGACGCGGATCGCGAGCTCTTCGTACGCCGGGATGATGTCGACCGTGTCGCCGCGGGCGCGGAAGGTGCCGCGCGCGAAGGCGATGTCGTTGCGGGTGTACTGCACGTCCACCAGCGCGCGGAGGAAGGCGTCCCGGTCGAGCTGCTCGCCGACCTTCAGCTTCGTCGACCGGTCGAGGTACGACTGCGGCGTGCCGAGACCGTAGATGCACGAGACACTCGCGACCACGATGACGTCTCGCCGGGACAGCAGGTTCATCGTCGCCGAGTGCCGCAGCCGCTCGACGTCGTCGTTGATCGACGAATCCTTCTCGATGTAGGTGTCCGTCTGCGCGATGTACGCCTCGGGCTGGTAGTAGTCGTAGTAACTGACGAAGTATTCGACCGCGTTGTGCGGGAACAGCTCCCTCAGCTCGTTCGCCAGCTGCGCGGCGAGCGTCTTGTTCGGCGCCATCACCAGCGTCGGGCGCTGGACGCGCTCGATCAGCCAAGCCGTCGTCGCCGACTTGCCGGTACCCGTGGCACCGAGCAGCACGATGTCCTTCTCGCCCGCGTTGACCCGGCGTTCGAGCTCGTCGATGGCCGCCGGCTGGTCACCGGCGGGTTTGTACTCGCTGACCACCTCGAACCGGCCGCCGGTCCGGGGGATGTCCGTGACGGGGCGGAAGTCCGACTGGGCGAGCACGGGGTGTTCGGTTGCGAAAGCCACGTCCTCAAGAGTAGGCGCTGGGTCCGACAGTTTCCGTTTCGCCTGGTCGGAACATCAGGAGCAGTCACAGCAGTCGCAACAGTCACAACAATCACAACCGTCACAGTTGTTGCACCAGGCCTCGTGCGGCTTCCCGCTCCACGCCCCGGGGAACGGGTCCCGGCAGCAGAACTGGCACGAACAGCACATGTAGGTCGCCGCCGCGCAACCGAAGAAGAATCCTCTCGGCTGAGCGGGCACCCGGAACTTCGGCGTCCAGCAGCAACCGCCCTGACCGTCGACCGGCGGGCCGCCGTGCTTCCGCTTCTTCTTGGGCGGCTCCTGGGGCGGGCCTCCGCCTCCGGGAGCCCCCGGCGGCGGAGGCGGCGGCTGGTAACCACCCTGCGGGTACTGCTGGGGCGGATAAGGCTGGTGAGGATGCTGTTGCGGCTGAGGCCCGGGCCCGATCCAGCCCGGCGGCGGCTGCTGCGGATTGTGGCCGTGGCCGGTGAGGTTGTGCCCGAAAGCGCGTCGCACCGCCTGCCGCAGTTCGTGCACCAACAGCGCGTGCACCAGCTTCGGCTGGTCGAACTTCACTTCGCGAAGGGCGAGTTCCACGCCGAGCACGGCGTCGTCGCACAGCCGTCGCGCCTCGGCGAGGCCGGTGCCGGTGGCGGTCAGCGGGTTCCACGCGCCGGCCGCTTCGTCCTCGGCGAGGTCCTCGACGGCGTCGAGCAGGTGCGCGGCCCTGCCGAACAGGCGCCCGGCCTCGGCCAGCGGCGCCGCGTTCTCCGGACGGCCCGCGAGGACCGCGGTGTGCGCGAACGCGGCCGCGGTCGCCAGTTCGGCCGGTTCGGTGGCGAGCACGGCCGAATCACCCAGGCCGACGGCGCGTTCGATCTCGCCCTGCCGATCGACGGCCTCGGTCAGGACCGCCGTGTCGAATCCGATCCGGCTGCCCGTACGGCTTCCTTGGTCCGCCCACCGCGTCGCGACCCGCCGCGCGGCGAGAGCGACCGAACGCCGCGCGAAGGCGCCGTCACGGTCTTCGACGTGGTCACTGATCTTGGCCGAGGCCAGCACGAGGGAGACCGCCGCCGCGAGCTGGGCACCACCGCCCATCGCGACCGACGTTCCCTTCATCGCCCGAAGCGGGCAAGGGCCGGCGTCGCGGCGTCCCTCCGCGCGCGGAGACTGGGCTTCGACGAGCGCCGAGATGATCAGGCCGTCATAGTTCGTCACCATTCGGGCGAGATGTCCGTGTTCGTCGCGCAGGGCCAGGCAAAGACCGCAGAGATGGGCGAGCCAATCCGCGTGCAGACCAGCGGAAAGCCGGTGGCGGCAAGGCCTGATGATCCCGAACATGCGTCGACTCCCCACTCACCCCTATGGCGGAACCAGCGCACCTTATCCGGCCGAGCGGCACTACTCCCCAGGAACCGTGAAACCGTGATCGTCCACCCGGTTGGGCGGTGTTCGCGAGCGTCGGTGCCTTCCAAGATGAGCGCATGACCGCGCTGCATCCGCCCAAGGTCGAATACTTCGACCCGGCCGCGAAGACCAACACCGACCCCAAGGGCGTCGTGAGGGACGTCGACGAATACCGCGAAGAACCCTTCGGCCTCTACATGGCGCGGCCGACGCCGGGGCGGACGCAGTTCCACTACCTCGAGTCCTGGCTGCTGCCCGAGCTCGGCCTGCGGATCACCGACTTCTGGTTCAACCCCGGCCACGAACGCGATCAGGACTTCTACCTCGACGTCGTCGACATCCGCCGCGAGGGCGGTGTCTGGGTGGCCACCGATCTCTATCTCGACCTCGTCCTGCGGGACAAGAAGTCCGTCGAGGTGATCGACACCGACGAACTCCTCGCCGCGGTCACGGGAGGGCTGCTCTCCCCCGCCGACGGCGAACGCGCGCTCGGCGTCAGTCACACGACCGTCGACGGGCTGGCGACCCACGGCCACGACCTGCGCGGCTGGCTGTCCACAAAGGACATCACGCTCGGCTGGCGACGGCACTGAGCCGCCGCATCCATCGATCGGTTGATCCTGGCTCATCCCTTGGGCGAGCGGATCCCGACCGGGCGATGGATTCCCGGAGGGCCGTCCTTGCGGGACTCTCGATCACGGCGTAACCGATCGAGAGGGGGCGGATACCCATGGTCATCGAGGCCGAGGGACTCCGAGAACGGTCCGGGGGGCGAGAAAGCGCGGAAGCCGCGCCGTTCGCGAGGGCACCGGTGCTGGCGATCGCCGGCGCGATGGGGGCGGTACTCGTGGCGACGGCGGGTCGCTACGGCTACTTCGGCGACGAGTTGTACTTCTTGGCGGCCGGTCGGCATCTGGACTGGGGGTATGCCGACCAGCCGCCGCTGTTGCCACTCCTGGCCCGCCTGATGGACGCGTTCGGCGCCGATTCGCCGTTCGTCCTGCGGATCCCGGCGATGCTGGCGATGGTCGCCGGCGTCGTGCTGACGGCACTCATCGCCAGGGAGCTGGGCGGTGGCCGCAAAGCGCAGGCGATCGCGGCGGCGGCCTTCGCGGTGTCCCTCCAGATGCTGGGCAGCGGGCACTACCTGGCGACCAGCACGATCGACCCGTTCCTGTGGACGCTGCTGATCTGGCTGCTGGTCCGGTGGGTGCGGACACGTGAGGACAGGCTTCTCCTCTGGAGCGGCGTGGTCACCGGATTCGCGCTGAACACGAAGTTCCTCATCGGTGGCTTCTGGCTCGTCGTGCTGATCGCCGCGATGGTGTTCGGGCCCCGCGACCTCGTCCGCCGTCCGGCGCTGTGGTCCGGCGCGCTGATCGCCGCCGTGATGATCGCGCCCACGCTCGTCTGGCAGGCGCTGAACGGCTGGCCGCAGCTGGCCATGGGCGCGGCGATCTCCCAAGAGGTCTCGGCGGGGTGGGGCGGGCGTGCCTCGTTCGTCCCGACACTGGTGATCAGCGCCGGGGTACCGGTGGGGATGATGCTGTTCGGCTACGGCCTGTGGCGGCTGCTGCGGTCCGAACGCCTGCGGCCGTACCGTTTCCTCGGCTGGGCCGCGCTCGGTGTGCTCGCCCTTTTCCTGCTGGCGAACGGGCGCTACTACTACGCGGCGGGGATGTTCGCCCCGCTGTTCGCGGCCGCGGCGGTCGAGATCGAAACGGGCCAGGCGTCGAAGTACTGGCGCTGGATCGCCACCTGGCCGGTGTACTTCGTGGCCGCGGCGATCGCGATCCCGCAGTCGCTCCCGATCCTCCCGCGCGCGGAGCTCGCGAGCGCCCCGGAGTGGGCCCGGCCGGTCTTCTCCGCCGAGGAGATCGGCTGGCGGGAGATCACGGAGTCGGTGGCGGGGGCGTACCGGACCGTTCCCGATCCGTCCCGGACCGGGATCGTCGCGGCCAAGTACTGGCAGGCGAGCGCGATCGACCACTATGGACCGAAGCTCGGGCTGCCGTCGCCGTCGAGTCCCAACCGCGGCTACTCGACGCTGCCGCGGCCGCCGGAATCGGCACGGGACGTCCTGTTCGTCGGGAACGACCCTTCGGCGCTTGTGCCGTACTTCACGCGAATACACGAGGTCGGCACGCTCGACAACCGGGCCGGGGTCGCGAACATGAGTCAAGGCATGAAGATCTGGCTCGCCACCGGCCGGAACGGGACCTGGGACACGATATGGCCGAAGCTCACGGACTGGGGCTCCTGAGGTTCACCGGTCCTCTCACGCCCGACGCGCCACGCCGGTGGCACGTAAGGTGCGAGAGGACCGGCACCCGAGGGATCTGCGAGGAATGGATGGAAGCCGCCCACGCGGCCGAAACACCGACCGTGTCCAGTGCGGCGTTCGCCCGGCTCCCGGTGGGGCTGCTCGCCGCCGCGGCCGCGGCGGTCCTGCTGGCGACGGCGTGGCGCTACGGCTACTTCGGCGACGAACTGTACTTCCTCTCCGCAGGCAAGCGGCTGGCCTGGGGCTACGCCGACCAGCCACCGGTGCTCCCGTTCCTGGCGCTGGCGATGGATTCGCTCGCGCCGGGCAACGTCTTCGTGTTCCGCCTGCCCGCCGTCCTCGCGACGGCCGCCGGTGTCGTGTTCACCGGGCTCATCGCCTACGAGATGGGCGGGGACCGCCGCGCGCAGACCCGCGCCGCCGCCGCGTACGCGATCTGCGGGCAGTTCCTCGGCAGCGGGCACTACCTGGCCACTTCGACGATCGATCCGGCGCTGTGGACGCTCATCGCGTGGCTGCTCGTCCGGTGGATACGGACGCGTGACGACAACCTGCTGCTGTGGCTGGGCGTCGCGACCGCCGTCGCGCTGAACGTCAAGCTCCTCATCGCGACGTTCTGGGTCGCGGCCGGGATCGCGATCCTGCTCTTCGGGCCCCGGGATCTCTTGCGCAGGCCCAAACTCTGGCTCGGCGCGGGGATCGCCGCGCTCTCCCTCGTGCCCACCCTCTGGTGGCAGGCCGCGAACGGCTGGCCACAGCTGGAGATGGGCGACGTCATCGCCCACGAGACCACCGGCGGCTGGAGCGGCCGCGCCGGGTTCCTGCCCGCCCTGCTGACCGGGGCCGGCCTCGGCATCGGCGTGGTCGGTGTCCTTTATGGACTCTGGGTCCTGCTGTTCTCGGCCGGGCTGCGCACCTATCGGTTCCTCGGCTGGACGGCCGTCGGCGTGATCGCGCTGTTCATCCTTTCCAACGGCCGGTACTACTACGCGGCGGGCATGTTCGGCGTCCTGTGGGCGGGCGCCGCCGTCCACTTCGGACAGTTGAGGCCGTCCTGGTGGTTCCGCTGGATCCCGACCTGGCCGGTGTTCCTGCTTTCCGCGCTGTACACGCTCCCGTACGCGCTGCCGGTGTGGCCCTCCGCCTGGCTCGCGGAGGGCAGGGACGTCCCGCGCCCGGCCTACGCGCTGGAGGAGATCGGCTGGCCGGACCTGGCCCGTTCGGTCGCCGACGCCTATCACCGGCTCCCGGCGGAACAGCGGAAGCGCACCACCCTCGTCACGGCCGGATACTGGCAGGCCGGGGCGCTGGACCGGTACGGCGCCGACTACGGGCTGCCCGCCGTGTACAGCCCCAGCCGCGGGTTCTGGTACTTCGGGCACCCACCCGAGACCGCGGACACCGTCCTGTTCGTCGGGCCGGATCCGGGGCGGCTGCTGCGTTCGTTCACCGACGCCCGGATCGTTTCCCGCGTGGACAACGCGACCGGTGTTCGCAACGTGAGCCGCGGGATGCCGATCTGGCTGGTCACCGGCCACACCGAAGCGTGGGCCACGGCGTGGCCGGGGCTGAGAGAATTCCGGGTATGACCAGCTGGATCCGGTGGCAGGACTCGCTGTGGCCGTCGCCTGACGACGGCGAATCGCTGTGGCGGCCGTGGTCCGGCCAGGTCGAGCGGTACCTGCCGTACGCGCTGCTGGCGCTCAGTACGGCGCTCAGTCTGGTGATCTCGGGGCACGACGCGATGGTCACCCTCGGTTTGGCGGGGATCGCGGCCGTCTGGCTCCTGCTCACCGTCACGCTGATGCCGAGGCGGTGGGCCGGGCATCCGGCCGTGATCGCCGTGTCGTTCGCCGGGCTCGTCGCGATCGCGGCCGTACTCGAACGGCACGACACGACCTTCCTCATCTTCATGATCATCGGCTTCTTCGAAGCGATGCGGCTGCGGCCCGCCCCGCTGGCGCTGGCCGGGGTCTTCGTGGTCTCCGCGCTGATCAACACGATTCCCAACGGCGGTCCGATCCAGGCGTTCGCCGACCAGCCCGCGCTGTGGCTCGTGGTGACACTGGTGCAGACGGCCGCCGTGGGCGGCGGCGGGCTCGTCTCGGCGGCGATGGCGCGGCAGCACGCGGAACGCAAGCGCGTGCTCGACGAGCTGGCCGCCGCGCAGGAGGAGAACGCGGTGCTGCAACGGCAATTGCTGAGCCAGGCGCACGAGACGGGCGTCCTGGACGAACGTCAGCGGCTGAGCCAGGAAATCCACGACACGCTCGCCCAGGGCTTCACCGGGATCATCACCCAGCTGGAGGCCGCCGCCGAGGCGAAGGACGATCCCCCGGAATGGCAGCGGCACGTCGGCTCCGCGATGGCCTTGGCGCGGGAGAACCTGACGGCCGCCCGGCGTTCGGTGCGGGCACTCGGCCCGCAGCCCTTGGCCGCCTCGACCCTGCCGGACGCGCTCGGCGAGGTCTCCCGGCGGTGGAGCGGCCGGACCGATGTCGAGGTCCGGTTCACCACCACCGGGACCGCGCGGGCACTGCATCCCGAGATCGAAGCGACGCTGCTGCGGATCACGCAGGAGGCGCTGGCCAACGTCGAGAAGCACGCCGACGCCACGATCGTGGGGCTCACGTTGTCCTACATGGCCGACCAGGTGACCGTCGACGTCCGGGACGACGGCCGGGGTTTCGAACCGAACGCCGCCGGCGTCCATCCGGCGGGTGAAGGCGGTTTCGGCATCCCCGGGATGCGTGCCCGCGTCGCGCGGCTGGCGGGAACACTGCACGTCGAATCGGAACCGGGCGGCGGGACGGCCGTGTCGGCCGATCTGCCCGCGATCGCGCTGGAGGCCCGAGCATGACGATCACGTTGCTGATCACCGACGACCATCCCATCGTCCGCGACGGGCTGCGCGGCATCTTCACCGCGGAACAGGGTTTCGACGTGCTCGGGGAAGCGTCTTCCGGTGACGAAGCCGTCGCGCTGACCGAGAAGCTCCGCCCCGACGTCGTGCTGATGGACCTGCGGATGCCGGGCTCCGGTGGCGTGGCCGCGATCGCGAAGCTGGCGGAACTCCGGAATCCCGCGCGGATCCTCGTGCTGACGACCTACGACACGGACACCGACGTCGTCCCGGCGATCGAAGCGGGCGCGACCGGCTACCTGCTCAAGGACGCTCCTCGTGAGGAGCTCTTCCGCGCGGTCCGGGCCACGGCACGCGGGGAGTCGGTGCTCTCCCCCGCCGTCGCCGACCTGATCCTCGGCAGGATGCGCGCACCCACTCCGGAGCCGCTGAGCAGGCGGGAACTCGAAGTCCTCACCCTGATCTCGCGCGGTTCGACGAACAAGGAGGCCGCGAGACTGCTGTTCATCAGCGAGGCCACGGTGAAGACGCACCTCGTGCACGCCTACGCCAAGCTCGGGGTGAAGGATCGCGCGGCCGCCGTCGCGACCGCGTTCGCACGGGGACTGCTCGGAGGCTGAGGCCTACGGAGTCCAGCCGACCGATTCGGCCCAGGCGTCCGCACGCGTGAAGGCGGCGTCGACCCAGACCTGCTTCTCGTCGGTGTACTGCTCGACCGTCCCGTCGCCGGCGTGCTTCGCGGCCATGGCGTTCTTGACCGCCGCGTAGGCGTCGCGTTCGCCGGGATTCCGCCGCAACCATTCCGGGAACAGCAGCGCGAGCCGCCAGGCGGGTGTCTCCTGTGAGCGGACGTGCAGGTTTACCGGACGCCGGGGGTCGCCGCCGAAGTGGAACCGCTTGGGCCAGGTGCCCTCTTCGCCGTGCGCGTCGTCGAACCACTCCCCTTCCGCCCGCGGGAACCCCGCGTCGGAAAGCGCTTCGGCCAGCTCGTCGGCCTTGTCCAAAGTGGACACCGTCAGCTGGAGGTCGAGGATGTCCTTGGCGGGCAGCCCCGGCACGGACGTCGAACCGATGTGATCGACCCGCACGGCGTTGTCGCCCGCCACCACGCGGATCCGCGCGAGCGCCCGTTCGGCCTGCACGGGCCACGTTTCGTCGTACGGCGTGATCTTCGGCGACATCGGCGCACGTGGCTTGCGGAGCCGCACGTTCGCCTCGAACGGGGTCAGCCGGTCCGCCCACAGCGCGTCGACCTCGGCGAGCACGATGTCCGGCGCTCCGCTGTTGTCGAACCACACGTCGGCCACCGCCCGGCGCTGATCGGTCGTGGCCTGCGCCTTGATCCTCGCGCGCGCGTCCGATTCGGCCATACCGCGTGCCTCGACCAGGCGCCGGACCCGGACCTCCTCCGGCGCGTCGACCATCACGACGAGGTGGTACATCGGCGCCAGCCCGCCTTCGACCAGCAGCGGGATGTCGTGGACGATGATCGCGTCCGGCGCGGCGGCCGCCATCAGTTCGGCCGTCCTGGCGCCGACCTTCGGGTGGACGATCGAGTTCAGCCGCTTGCGCGCGTCCTCGTCGGCGAACGCCTTCGCGGCGAGCGCGGCCCGATCGAGCGAACCGTCCGAGGCCAGGATGTCTTCCCCGAACGCCTCGACGAGCTCGGCGAGCCCCGGCGTCCCCGGCTCGACGACCTCCCTGGCGATCTTGTCGGAGTCGATGAGGACGGCACCGTGCTCGGAAAGCCGGTTCGCCACCGTCGATTTTCCGGCGCCGATCCCGCCGGTCAGGCCCACACGCAGCATGTCGATCAGCCTAGAGGAAGGTCCCCTCGGTGCCCGAGATGCCGCAACATGTTCCGCAACCGGCCGGCGATCTCGGCCTCGGGCACCTCCTCCCCGCGCAACAGTACGAATCCGATCGCCCCGGCGAACGCGTCCTCGATCACGGCCGGATCGGTCCCCTCGGGGAACTCGCCCTGCTCGACCGCGTCCCTGGCCAGCCGCGCGAGACCGGACAACCGTGGCCGGAGAAACCGCTCGACGTAGGCGCCGACCAGTTTCGGATGATCCACCGACGCACCGACGACCCTGGCCATCAACCTCCGGAACCGGGTCTCGCTCAACGATCGCGAGACCATGACGACGAGTTCGCCGATCGACCCCGCGTTCGCGTCGGCGGGCGGCCGCGCGTGCTCCAGTGCCGCGAGGAACAAGTCCTCCTTGGACTTCCACCGCCGGTACACGGTCATCTTCGCGACGCCCGCCCGTTTGGCGATCGCCTCGATGCTCGCGCCGCCGAAACCGTCCTCGATCAGCAGATCCAGCGCGGCGTCGAGGATCGCCACATCGTTGCCCGGATCGCGGGGGCGCCCGCCTACCCTGTCCACCGCATGTTCGTCAGCCACGCGGCCATCTTGTCCGGCGCCGGAAGTCCGCGCCAAGCCAGGTGCCCGTCCGGCCTGATCAACAGCACGTCGCGCATTCCCTTGCACACCAAGGTGCCGACCAGATCGGCACCGAGCTGCCCGGCGACCGCCTCGGTGTGCCGGGCCGCCTGTCCGGCGTCACCGGCCACCACCGTCCAGCGCCCCGCAATCGCCGCGTGCAACGTCGTCTCGATGCCGTCCGTCGTTCGGCATCGCAGGTCCGGCACCCGGTCCCCCGGCCGGGGCTTGCGGGCCCATCGGCTCACGCCCGGCGCCAGCGGCCCGCCTCGGTAGCCGATGCCCAGCTGGGACGCGACCAGCCACAACCGGCGCTGCACCACGGTCGACCGGATCGCCGGCATCACCAGCAGGTCGCGCACCAGTCGCTTCCACCGCCGGTCGGGCAGCATGATGCCCACCGCCCCGCTGGTCGCGGCCAGCACCTTGCGGGCGAGAGGCCGCCGCTCGCCCTCGTAGGTGTCGATCAGGCCCTCACCCGCCAGGCCGCGCGCGACCAGGGTGAGCTTCCAGGCCAGGTTCTCCGCGTCGCCCAGCCCGGTGTTCTGTCCCTGTCCGCCGGTCGGGCTCTGAATATGCGCCGCGTCGCCCGCGAGCAGGATCCTGCCTTGCCGGTACCGGTCGGCGAGCCTGCGATGGATGCGGAACTCCGAACTCCACCGCACCTCGGTGACGGTGTCGCGCGACAACCCGCTCCGGCGACAGAACTCGCTCAGCACCTCCTCGCCGATCCGGTCGGGCGAGAGGTCTTCCGGCAGGCTGGGAGGCGGCTCGGTGAACACCCGCCACATGTCGTCCGGCAACGCGGTCACCGACAACATCCGTCCGGTGTCCATCCAGGTGACGCTGCCGTCGTGGTCGAAGGGCCAGTTCGCTCGCACATCGGCCATCAGCAGCCGCTCGATCAGCTTCCGCCCGGAGAAGCCGATCCCGGCGATCCGGCGGACCGCGCTGTGCGCGCCGTCGCAGCCGATCAGCCAGGATGCCTCGATCTCCCGCTCGTCGGTGTCCACGACGACGGTCACCCCGTTCTCGCGCTGCCGGGCCCCGGTCACCTTGGTGGCCCACTCGACCTTGCCGCCCAGCTCACCGAACCGCGCTCGCAGCGCGCCTTCGACCTCGGCCTGGGAGACCAGCAACGTCGGTTTCGGCAACATCGCGGCGGCCTTGCCCACCTGCAGTTTCAGTACCGTGCGCGGACCGTCGTTGTAGTACATGTTCAGCAGCGACCGGGATCGGCCGCGCAGATCGCCCAGCGCGCCGATCCGTTCCAGGACCTCGACGCCCCGGGGCTGCAGGCCGAGCGCGCGGGAAGTGGTGATCGGTCCCGGGGCGACGTCCAGCACCCGGACGTCGACGTCGTGCAGGGCCAGATGAACAGCGAGCGCGAGGCCGGTCGGGCCCGCACCTGCGATGACAAGAGGTTCGCTCATGTTTATAAACGATACCGTCTCGTTTACTAACCTGTCCAGCCGGACACAGCGTGACGAGATGTGCACATCCGGCACAGAAGGGTGCAAAAGGCAAGTTCTTAGTGACGCGTTACACGACCTTTATGGGTGACACGCCGGGCGGTTACGCCGGATCAGAAGCCTGATTGCGTACCGTGCGCGGCGAAGGTAGCCCACACGGAGGAAAGATGGCAGACGGCAAGCACGTCGGACGGCACCGGCTCGGTACGCCGGGCCTGGTGCACTGTGTCCTCCATCGACCCGTGGCCGAGGCCCTCGCCGAATACCGGCGCACCTGGCTGAGCGCGCTCCTCGTCCCGGCCAAGCACAGCTTCGCCGGACTCCGCCGCAAGGCCCGCGCCGCGGCGCTCGAACGCATCTGGGTGCCGGCCGTCCGGCCCGCCACTTCCTGACGCTCTTCTCCCCTACCGCATTCAGTCCTCTGAACGCGGTAGTTGTCGTGCGCAAGTACCGCATTCAGAGGACTAAACGCGGGCAAAAGAAAGCGGCCCCGGTCCGTGTGGACCGGGGCCGCTGTCTGTCAGCTACTGGCTGAGCGCCTGGATCACGCGCCGCCCGACAGCTTCTCGCGGAGAGCCGCGAGCTGCTCGTCGCTGGCGAGCGTGCCACCGCTCTTGGCCTCGGCCGGAGCGGAGGTGTAGCTCTGCTCGCCCGAGTCGCTCGAGGTGACACCGGTCGCGGCGTCGGCCGCGGCTTCCGCGTCGGCCTCGGCGGCCTTGACGACCTGCTTCATGTGAGCCTCGTAGCGGGTGTGAGCCTCGGCGTACTGACGCTCCCACTCCTCACGCTGCTTGTCGAAGCCTTCCTGCCACTCCTGGGTGTCCGGGTCGAAGCCTTCGGGGTAGATGTAGTTGCCCTCGGCGTCGTACTCGGCGGCCATGCCGTACTGAGTGGGGTCGAACTCGGTCTCCGGCGTGACACCCTCGTTCGCCTGCTTCAGCGACAGCGAGATGCGACGACGCTCGAGGTCGATGTCGATGACCTTGACCATCACGTCGCCGTTGACCTGGACGACCTGCTCCGGGATCTCCACGTGGCGCTCGGCCAGCTCGGAGATGTGCACCAGGCCCTCGATGCCCTCCTCGACGCGCACGAACGCACCGAACGGGACGAGCTTGGTGACCTTGCCCGGCACGATCTGGCCGATCGCGTGGGTGCGGGCGAACTGACGCCACGGGTCTTCCTGGGTCGCCTTCAGCGACAGCGAGACGCGCTCGCGGTCCATGTCGACGTCCAGAACCTCGACCGTGACCTCCTGGCCGACCTCGACGACCTCGGACGGGTGGTCGATGTGCTTCCAGGACAGCTCGGAGACGTGCACCAGGCCGTCGACGCCACCCAGGTCCACGAAGGCACCGAAGTTGACGATGGACGACACGACGCCCTTGCGGACCTGGCCCTTGGCGAGCGCGTTGAGGAACTCGCTGCGCACCTCGGACTGGGTCTGCTCCAGGTAGGCGCGGCGGGACAGGACCACGTTGTTGCGGTTCTTGTCCAGCTCGATGATCTTCGCCTCGAGCTCGCGGCCGACGTACGGCTGCAGGTCGCGCACACGGCGCATCTCGACCAGCGACGCCGGCAGGAAGCCGCGCAGGCCGATGTCCAGGATGAGGCCGCCCTTGACGACCTCGATGACGGTGCCCTTGACGGGCTCGTCCTTCTCCTTGAGCTCCTCGATCGTGCCCCAGGCGCGCTCGTACTGCGCACGCTTCTTGGACAGGATCAGACGGCCTTCCTTGTCCTCCTTCTGGAGGACCAGGGCTTCGACCTCATCGCCGACGGTGACAACCTCAGCCGGGTCGACATCGTGCTTGATGGAGAGCTCGCGCGAGGGGATGACACCCTCGGTCTTGTAGCCGATGTCGAGCAGGACCTCGTCACGGTCGACCTTGACGATGGTTCCTTCGACGATGTCGCCATCGTTGAAGTACTTGATCGTCTTGTCGATCGCAGCGAGGAAGTCTTCCTCCGACCCGATGTCGTTGATAGCGACTTGCTGGGGCCCGGTGGGGGCGGTCGGGGCGGTGGCGGTGTCGGTCGTCATTAGGCGGGTTGCTCCGGTGGATGGGAAGTAGTGGGTTTGCGGTTAGGGCACCATGGGCTCATCCGACATGAGGCGACCGCATAAGCAAACGTCCACAGGGAACGACCGCGAGCATCACCGCATCCGGTACGCGACCCCCTGACCCGGACGCTGAGCGAACCGGGGGAAAGAGTAGCGCGAACCCACTGCGCTAACAGATATCCTACGCGGCCCCCTGTACACGGCACAATCAGGGTCGCCCCCGCGATCACGGCGGGCGGATAAGCTGTGCCGCGAAGCCCTGACCTGGGGAAAGGATATCGGTTTGAGCCAGCAGTCCGTCACCGAGCCCGATCGGCACGCAGAGGCCGAGGAGCGGCTCGGCACCGCGGGGGTCGCCTACCGGGCGGTCTCGGCGCCGGAAGCGACCGCCGCGAACCTGGCGTGGTGGGACGCCGACGCCGACGACTACCAGGCGACCCACGGCGGCTTCCTCGGCGACGCGGACTTCGTCTGGTGCCCGGAAGGCGTCCGCGAGGCCGATGTCGCGCTTCTGGGTGAAGTCACCGGCAAGCGGATCCTCGAGGTCGGCTCCGGGCAGGCGGCCTGCTCGCGCTGGCTCGCCGCGCAAGGCGCCGAGGCGGTGGCGACCGATCTGTCGGCCGGCATGCTGCGGCACGCGAAGGAGGGCAACGAGCGGACCGGTACGCCCGTCCCGCTCGTACAGGCGACGGCGGAGTCGCTGCCGTTCGCCGACGAGAGCTTCGACGCGGCCTGCTCGGCCTTCGGCGCGGTCCCGTTCGTGGCGTCGGTGGACGCCGTGTTCGCCGAAGTGCGCCGGGTGCTCCGGCCGGGTGCCCGCTGGGTGTTCTCGGTGACCCATCCGATGCGCTGGATCTTCCCCGACGATCCCGGGCCGCTGGGGCTCACGGTCACCCAGCCGTACTTCGACCGCACGCCCTACGTCGAGGTCGACGAGGAGGGCGTTGCGACGTACGTCGAGTACCACCGCACCCTCGGCGACTACGTCCGCGCGCTCGCCGACGCCGGTTTCGCGCTCACGGATCTCATCGAGCCCGCTTGGCCGGAGGGGCACGACCGCACCTGGGGCCAGTGGAGCCCGTTGCGCGGCAAGCTCTTCCCCGGAACCGCGATCTTCTGCACGCGGCGGGGATGACCTCGGCGGCGGAACGGCAGCGGGCGCGCTTCGCCGCGCTCGACCCGTTGCTTCCGCCGTCGCCCCCGCTCCCACCGGGCGAACCACTCGCAGCGGGCGGCGCCATCGGGACGATCGCGCACGTACGGTTCGCGGCGGGTTCCTGGCAACGGCTCTGGAGCCCCGCACATCTGCAGATCCTCTCCGCGATTCTCCCGCTCGACGCCGCCGCGGGCATGAGCGCGCTGCTCTCCGCCTGGCGCGAGCGGATCGCGCTCGCCGACGCCGAACCCGATTCGTCGTGCACGATCACCTGGCCCAGCCGTGACATCGCGGTCTCACGAGCCCTGCTCGACCACGGGCTCGCGCCGCAACTGGCGCTGGCCGTCCGCGCGCCCGCGCCGGGGGAAACGCAGTCCGTGCCCGGCGTGACCATCCGCGCGTCGACACCCGGCGACCTGGAGGAGATCGTCGAGCTTCGGTTCGAAGAACTCCGCTACACCTCGCTCGTCGGCCACGGTGTCGTCCGGCCCGGTGCCAAGGCCCTCCTCGCGGAAGAGGTCCGTCGCGGCCTGCAGTTCGGCGGCCGTGTCTGGATCGCCGAAGAGGAAGGTCTCACCGTGGGCATGGTGACCGGCGGAAAGCGCTCCCCGATCCCCGGCGACGCGCTCGCCGGACGCTTGCCGCCGGGCGAATGGGGCTACGTCGGAACGCTCGCGGTCACCGCGGCCGCGCGGGGACGCGGGATCGGGCGCGCGCTCACCGCCGTCGCGCACGACGAGCTGTTCTCGCCGTCGCTGCGCGGTACCTTCGTCTCGTACAATCCGGCGAATCCGCTGTCCCCGGTGTTCTGGCACCGGCAGGGTTATCGTCCACTGTGGACGACGTGGGCGGCCGCCCCGGCCGCGGCCCTCCGGTAGCGGTGCCCGGCGCGGCCGACCCTGGGGACGGGATGGAAATCGACAAGACCTTGCTCGACGCGCACCGCGCCCGGTTCACGTCGATCGACGGGCTCCTGCCCGAGGCGGCGCCGCCCCCGGT
This sequence comes from Amycolatopsis sp. NPDC102389, assembly GCF_044765885.1. NCBI lineage: Bacteria > Bacillati > Actinomycetota > Actinomycetes > Pseudonocardiales > Pseudonocardiaceae > Amycolatopsis > Amycolatopsis sp. NPDC102389. Next base: position 131,449 of record NZ_JBIWKX010000007.1, on the reverse strand, counting down.
CGTCGGCGAACGCGTGGACGCGGCCACGGCGGCGGGCGTCCAGGTCACCGGCGTGGTGCAACGTCAGCTGCACGGACCGGACGACGTCCCCCTGCTGTGGTCGGCCGCCGACGTGCGCCAGCTGTTCCCGTTCATCGGGAACACCGGCACCGAGGGCATGGACGTGCTGCTGCGCGCGTGGCGGACGTGGATGGGCGCCGAATCCCCCGGCGAGGACTCGTCCTGCGTGGTCAACTGGCCGAGCCGGGACGCCGAGGCGATCCGCGCCTTCCTCGACCACGGGCTGGTGCCGATGTCCGCGCTCGCCGTGCGCACCGGACGCCGGCGGGACGACCGGGCCGTCGAGGGCGTGGCCGTCCGCCGGGCCCGGCGCGACGACTTCGACACCGTGCTCGCGCTGGCCGTGTCGACCCACGACTACATCGGGCAGGTCGCCACCCGGCACCGCTCGAACGCCGCCGAGCTGCTCGCGCCGGCCCTGGAACGCGCGCTCGACAAGGACGTCCCGCTGCTGTGGCTGGCCGAACGGGACGGCGGGACAGCGGCGTTCGCGCACGCCGCCTGGATCACCTCGTCACCAGGGTCGGCCGAGGCCGAACTGCTCCCCCACGGCCGCTGGGGCTACGTCAACAACGTCGTCACCCTGCCCGGCCTGCGCGGGAGCGGACTCGGCCGCACACTGATGTCGGTGGTGCACAAGGAGTTCGCCGCCGACGGCGCGGACGGCACCTACCTCTATTACAACCCGACCAACCCGCTCTCCTCGGTGTTCTGGCACCGGCAGGGTTATCGTCCACTGTGGACGTCCTGGGAGGTCCATCCGGCGTCGGCCCTGCGCTAGCCGTCCGGTTTGCGGAGGTTTCGTCACTCTTGCGTGTGACGTGAGCCCCCCAAGGTTGTGCACCTCCCAGGTCAGGGCTAACTTTTGAACTGACCAGTCAGTTTAAAGTTCCGCGAGTCACCGACCTGGGAGTTCTTCGTGCGGGTTCAAGCCGACAGGGTGTCCGTGACCGGACCCCACGGCACGTTGCTGTCGCCTACTTCGCTCACCGTTTCGGGTGGTGAGCTGGCGATCGTGCACGGCGAGCCAGGGGTCGGCGTCACCGCCTTCGGGCTGGCGCTGGCGGGCAGGCTGAAGCCCGCCACCGGGACGGTGACCGTCGAGGGCGGCGATCCGCACAAGGTCGTGGCGATCGTCGACTCCCCCGGCGTGAGCGAGCCGGACGGCGCGTTGTCGCTGCAGGTCGTCGTCGGGGAGGAACTCGAACTGGCGAAGCGCCCGGCGAACAAGGCCGCCGTCGCGAGCTGGCTGGCCGAGCACGACGCCGCCGCCTTCGCCACCACCCGCTTCGAAAATATCGAACCGGTGACGCGCACCCGGCTGCTCACCGCGCTCGCCGCGGGCCGCAAGGGCGTCGGCGTCCTCGTGCTCGACACCCCGGACAGGCACACCAGCGACGTCGACAGCTGGGCGCGGCTCGCCCGCGAGCACGCCGAGCGTGGCCTCGCCGTGATCGTGCTGACCGCCACCACCCCGGTTTCGGCCCTGCCGGAGAAGCCCGCCCTCTGCGGTGCCCTCGAGCAGCCCGACCCCGTGCGCTGCGCGCCTCTCGAACTCGAGACCGAGCCGGACGAAACCGCTGAGATCGAAAAGACTTCAGGAGACCAGGAATGAACCCCGTCCGGATCGCCGCCAACGAGCTGCGCCGGCTGAGCAGCGGCACCCTGCCGAAGCTCGCCATGGTCGCGCTCGTCCTGGTGCCGCTGCTCTACGCGTCCTTCTACCTCTACGCGAACTACGACCCGTACTCGCGCCTGGACAAGCTGCCCGCCGCCGTCTTCACCGCCGACACCGGCGCGAAGGACTCGGCCGGTGTGGAACGCAACGTCGGCCGTGAGGTCACCGACGAGCTGGTCAAGTCCGGCACCTTCCAGTGGCACGACGTGTCCCCGGAGGAGGCGGCGAAGGGCGTCCGCGACGCCAAGTACTCCTTCGCGATCGGCATCCCGCGCGACTTCTCCACGGCACTGCTGTCCTCGGGCAACTTCCAGCCCCAGCAGGCGACGATCACGCTGACCACCAACGACGCGAACAACTATCTGTCCGGGACCATCGCGAAACAGGTGGCCGAGCAGGTCCGCAAGACGATCGCGGAGAAGGTCGGCAGCGAGGCGGCGGACAAGTTCCTGGTCGGCTTCTCCACGATCTACGCCAAGATCCAGGAGGCCTCTACGGGCGCTTCGCAGCTCGCCGACGGTGCCGGCAAGCTCAAGACCGGGCAGCAGCAGCTGGCCGATGGCGCCAATCAGCTCGCCTCCGGCAGCTCCCAGCTGGCGACCGGGCTCGGCACCCTGAAATCCAGTACCGCCCAGCTTCCCGCGCAGACCCAGAAGCTCGCCGACGGCGCGGGCAAGGTGGCCGACGGGAACCAGAAGGTCTCCGACGCCGCCTCGCTCGCGGCGACGGCCTCCGGGGACATCCAGGCCAAGCTCGACGGCTACCGCAGCCAGCTCGCGCAGGACCTGCGCGACGCCGGCGTCCCCGAGGCGAAGGTCCAGGAGATCCTGAGCCGCCTCGACACCCTCCGGTCCCCGGTCGACCAGGCGAACACGAAGATCCAGGGCGCGAACAGCCAGCTGATCCAGCTCGCGTCCGGCGCCCGGCAGGTGTCCGACGGCGCGCACCAGCTGGCCTCGGCCACCCCGCAGCTCACCAGCGGAATCGCGCAGGCCTCCGACGCGTCGAACCAGATCCGCGACGGCGCCGCGAAGCTGAGCGACGGCGAGAAGACCGCGGTCACCGGCACGAACCAGCTCGCCGACGGCGCGGTGCAGCTGCGCGACGGGCTCGCCGCCGGGCTCAAGGAGATCCCGAACCCGGACGACCCCACCCGCGCAGCGACCGCGAACACGATCGCCGACCCGGTGGCGGTCAACTCCTCCGGCGTCGCCTCGGCCGGGACCTACGGCGCGGGTCTCGCCCCGTTCTTCATCTCGCTCGCGACGTGGATCGGCGCGTTCGTGCTGTTCCTGTTGCTGCGTCCGCTCTCGACCCGCGCGCTGACCGCCGGCGCGTCGCCGTTCAAGGTCGCGCTCGGCGGCTGGCTGTCCTCGGCGCTGCTCGGGATCGCGCAGGTGATCGTGCTGTTCGGCGCCGTGACCTGGCTGGTCGGCATCGACGTCGCGCATCCGCTCGGCGCGATCGGGTTCGCCGTGCTGGTGTCGCTGACCTTCACCGCCGTGGTGCACGCGCTCAACGCGTTCTTCGGCGCCGTCGGGAAGTTCCTCGGCCTGGTACTGCTGGTGCTCCAGCTGGTGAGCGCGGGCGGAACTTTCCCGTGGCAGACCATCCCGGACGCGTTGTACCCGTTGCACATCGTTCTGCCGATGGGTTACGCGATCGACGGGTTCCGGCACCTGCTCTACAGTGGCGCCTCGATGGAGATCCTCGGTGACATCGGTGTCCTGCTCGCGTACCTCGTCGGCGGGATCCTGGTCTCGACACTGGCGGCGCGGAAACGGCGCACCTGGACGGTTTCGGCGCTGAAACCCGAGCTGGCGTTGTGAGTCCCCGGGGCGAGGCGACGAAGCAGAAGCTGTTCGAAGCGACGCTGCGGTTGTCCGCCAGCCGCGGCCTCGTGGGGCTGACGGTGGACGACATCGCGGCCGAGGCGAAGGTCGCGAAGGGCACCGTCTACTACAACTTCGGCAGCAAGGACGGTCTCGTCGACGCACTGCTGCGCTACGGCGTCGGCGTGCTCGCGGACCGGCTGCGCGCGGCCACCACCGACGGCGACCCGATGGACGTGATCGAGTCGCAAGTGGACGGTGCGCTGGAGTTCATCGCCGAATACCCCGGGTTCTCGCAGATCCTGGTGAGCGAGATGTGGCGCACGCCAGGGACCTGGCACGAGACGCTGACGTTGCTGCGCGAGGAGATCATCTCGATCGTGCGCGAACAACTCCACCGGCTGGCCGCCGCCGGGCGGCTGCCCGACGGCGTCCAGATCCAGACGGCCGCGGCGGGGTTGTTCGGCACGATGCTGGTGGTGGCGCTCGACTGGCAGGTGTTCCAGCCGAAGCGGACGCGGGCCGACGTGCGGGAATCGGTGATGGTGCTGATCCGGGGTCTCGGGCGCTAGTCCCCGGTCTCCCGGACCCGCCTTCGGACATCGGCCGATCTTCCTGCGGAAGAGCGAGTGGTGATGACGGCTCTCTGCGTCATCACCACTCACGAGGCCTAATGGGCGGCGTCGTTCCAGGACCGCCCGTATCCGACCGAGACCTCCAGCGGGACGGCCAGCTCGTAGGCGGAGCCCATTCCCTGGCGCACCAACGCTTCCAGCTGCTCGCGCTCGCCATCGGCGACCTCGAGGACGAGTTCGTCGTGGACCTGCAGCAGCACGCGGCTCTTCAGCTTCGCTTCGGTCAGCGCCTTGTGCACGTTGAGCATGGCGACCTTGATGATGTCGGCCGCGCTGCCCTGGATGGGGGCGTTGAGCGCCATCCGCTCGGCCATTTCGCGGCGCTGCCGGTTGTCGCTGTTGAGGTCCGGCAGATAACGGCGGCGGCCGAAGATCGTCTCGGTGTACCCGACCTTCGCCGCGTCGCCCACGACCGAGTGGAGGTAATCGCGCACGCCGCCGAAACGGGAGAAGTACGCCTCCATCTGTTCCTTGGCTTCTTCGGTCGAGATCCGCAGCTGCTGCGAAAGCCCATACGCCGAAAGCCCGTACGCCAGGCCGTACGACATCGCCTTGACCCGGAACCGCAGCTCCGGCGTGATCTCCTCCGGCGGCAGCGAGAACGCGCGCGACGCCACGAAAGTGTGCAGATCCTCGCCGCTGTTGAAGGCCTGGATCAGGCCCTCGTCCTGCGAGAGGTGCGCCATGATCCGCATTTCGATCTGGCTGTAGTCCGCGGTCATCAGCTCGGCGTACCCGTCGCCGACGACGAACGCGTCGCGGATGCGGCGGCCTTCCTCGGTGCGGATCGGGATGTTCTGGAGGTTCGGGTCGACCGAGGAGAGCCGCCCGGTGGCGGCGATCGTCTGCAGCAGCGTGGTGTGGATGCGGCCGTCGTCGGCGACCGACTTGATCAGGCCCTCGACGGTGGTGCGCAGGCGGGTCGCGTCCCGGTGCTCCAGCAGATGCTGCAGGAACGGGTGCTCGGTCTTCTCGAACAGGCTCTGCAGCGCCTCGGCGTCGGTGGTGTAGCCGGTCTTGGTGCGCTTGGTCTTCGGCATGCCGAGCTCGTCGAACAGGATGACCTGCAGCTGCTTCGGCGAACCGAGGTTGACCTGCTTGCCGATGACGGCGTACGCCTCCTCCGCGGCCTGCGTCACCCGGCTGAGGTAATGCGCTTCCAGGTCGGTCAGGTGCTCGATGTCGACCGCGATCCCCGCCGCTTCGAGCCCGGTGATCACCTGGAGGAGCGGCAGTTCGAGCTCGGCGAGCAGCTGAGCGCCACCCAGCTCCTCGAGCTCCTTGGTGAGCGCGCCCGCGAGCTCGGCGACCGCGCGGGCCTTGACCAGCTCAGCCTGGATCTCCTTCTGTTCCATGTCCTCGGCGCCGCCGTCGAGCAGCGAAAGCTGCCCGTCCCCGGTGTCGGCCTCGGACCGCAGCTCACGGTGCAGATACCGCAGGGCCAGGTCGTCGAGCTCGAAGGTGCGCTGGCCGGGACGGACCAGGTACGCCGCGAGCGCGGTGTCCATGACGAGCCCGGCGAACGTCCAGCCGCGTGCCCGGACGGCGTGCAGCGGGACCTTGAGCTCGTGGCCGATCTTCTTGATCTTCTCGTCGGCGAGCCAGACCGTGAGCGCCTTGTCGTCCTCGGCGTCCATCGCGGTGACGTCGACATACGCGCCTTCGCCGTCCGCGGCCGCGAACGTGATGGCCTTCAGATCGGAGCGGACCGAGGCCCCGGTGGTGCGGAACGCCAGGCCGACCGGCTGGTCCTGACCGGTGTGCGCGGACAGCCATTCCGTGAGCGCGCCCGGGGCGAGCTTCGAACCGCTGACCTCGAAACCCTCCTCGGCCTCGGGCTCGGCGCTCTGCAGGGTGGCGAAGAGACGGTCTCGCAGGACACGGAACTCGAGCTCGTCGAACAGCGCGTGCACGGCCTCGCGGTCCCACGGGCGCAGCTCGAGCATGGTCGGCCCGAGCTCCAGCTCGACGTCGCGGATCAGCTCGGTGAGCTGCCGGTTCAGCATGACCGCGCCCAGGTGCTCGCGCAGCGCGTCGCCGACCTTGCCCTTGACCTCGTCGACCCGGTCGATCAGCTCGTTGAAGGACCCGAACTGCCTGATCCACTTCGCGGCCGTCTTCTCGCCGACGCCGGGGATGCTGGGCAGGTTGTCCGAGGGGTCGCCACGCAGCGCGGCGAAGTCCGGGTACTGCGACGGGGTCAGGCCGTACTTCTCCTCGACCGCCTCCGGGGTGAACCTGGTCATCTCCGACACGCCGCGCTTCGGGTACAGCACGGTGACCTGGTCGGTCACCAGCTGGAGCGCGTCACGGTCGCCCGTACAGATGAGGACGTCGAAACCTTCGGCGGTCGCCTGTGTCGTGAGCGTGGCGATGATGTCGTCGGCTTCGTAGTTCTCCTTGGTCAGCGCCGGGATGCCGAGCACCTTGAGCACGTCCTCGACCAGCCCGACCTGGCCCTTGAACTCGTCCGGCGTGGCGCTGCGGTTGGCCTTGTACTCCTTGAACGTCTCGGACCGGAACGTCTTGCGGGAGAGGTCGAACGCCACCGCGAGGTGCGTCGGCGCCTCGTCGCGCAGCAGGTTGATGAGCATCGAGGTGAACCCGAACACCGCGTTCGTCGTCTGCCCGGTCTTCGTCTTGAAGTTCTCCGCGGGCAGCGCGAAGAACGCGCGATACGCCATCGAATGGCCGTCGATCAGCAGCAGTTTGGGCCGCTCGGCCTGTGCGGTGGCAGGTGTGGCGTTGGCAACGGTCGTGTTCTCACTCGGGCTCACGGGAGCGAGTCTAGGGTGAGGGTCTGACAGTCCTACCTGTCGTGTCTGTTGCGGCCTGTCGGCGGAGCTGCTCAGACCCCCTTGGCGCAGGAACCCGCCTGGCCGGAGGCCCCGCGATCGGGGCGGCAGGGCACCCTTGGGCAGGACGTGAGAAAAACTCGATAACGTGCGCCCTGGCGACGCGATCGTGGTCGCGGGTTCACGAATGTTAAGGAGCTTTGCGTGACCGAACAAGCCCTCGAATCCTTCGCCGGGATCGACCCGGCCTTCGCCGGACAGCAGCTCAACGACAAGCTCGGGCTCGAGATCAGCGAATTCGGTCCCGAACGCGTCGTGGGCAGCATTCCGGTAGAGGGCAACCTCCAGCCCTACGGCCTCCTCCACGGCGGGGCGAACGCCGTGGTCGCGGAGGCGCTCGGTTCGATGGTCTGCGCGCTCAACGCCGGCACCGACAAGGCGACGATGGGGCTCGAACTCTCGTGCACCCACCACCGGGCGGTCCGGTCGGGGCGGGTGACCGGTGTCGCGACCCCGGTGCACGTCGGACGCGGCACGATCTCCGCCGAGATCGTGCTGACCGACGACCAGGGGCGCCGGTCGTGCACGGCGCGGCTGACCTGCGTGGTGCGGGAGCGGCCGCCGGGCGCCTGACTCTCGTCACAACGGAAGTCCGTGAAGGCCTCCTTCACTACCTTGAGGGTAGGGAAGGAGGCCTTCACGTCGTCCGGGCGGTTCGGTTGGTTCGGGCTTCTGGGAGTGGTGATCGCCGCGCCACGCTCGGCTCACTCGACCACCTGACCAGTGGCGGGGTCGGCCGCTCAGGGCGTTCCGGGTGTCGACGATGCAGGAATCGGGACGTTGAGTGTCCCGATTCCTGCATCGTCGAGGAAGTATGCCGGTCTCGGCGCTTGATCAAGGCCACGCTCGGATCCTCCCCGCTCACCACCAACGACTCCACCGAGCCACCAGGAAGAAGGCCTTCACGTACCGTAACGGCGTGGATCTCGACACGGCCCAGGTGCGTGCGTTCGTCGCGACCGCCGACCACGGGCATTTCGGTCGCGCAGCGGAATCCCTGTTCCTCACCCAGCAGGCGTTGTCGAAGCGCGTCCGGAAGCTCGAGGACGCGCTGTCGGTCCAGCTCTTCCGGCGCACCAACCGGTCCGTCGAGCTGACCGCCGACGGCGACCGGTTCCTCCCGCACGCGCGCGAGCTGATCCGCGCGGCCGACGCCGCCGTCGCCGCGATGGGCCTGCGGGACCGCCCGCCCCGCCTCGACCTCATCGATCCGCGCCTCTCCCCCATGTACATGCTGCGGCGCATCGCTCAGCGGAACCCGGAGCTCGCGGTCGAGCGCGTCGCCGGGCGCGGACTGGCCAACGCCCTCGACCCGCTGGTCCGCGGCGAGATCGACCTCGCGTTCGGCCGCGTCGCGGACCTCGGCCGCGACGTGCCCGCGGAACTCGACCATCGGCTCGTCCGGCTCGAACCGTTGGTCGCCCTTCTCGCGCCGGAACATCCGCTGGCGAGCAACGATGTCCTGAAATTGTCCGATCTCCGGAGCGAGGGCATCTGGATTCCGCAATTGGGCGGCCCGGTCGAATGGCTTTCTTATTTGCAACGCCTATGCAAAGAATTCGCCGTCCCGATCGACGACTCCGGCGTCAGCTACGACCTCCGGCACACACTGGAACAGACGCGTTACGGAAAGCTGCGGGTCACGCTCGCCGGCGCCGATATGGACCTCGCGTCCGATCTCAATCTGCGAGTCCTGCCGTTCGCACCGTCGCCGCTGTTCCCGTGGTCGGTGGTGTGGCGGCGCGGCGAAGGCCCGGCCCTGCGGCGCCTGCTGGCGCTCGCGGGCCGGACCAGCCACGAAGAAGGTTGGTGCGCCTACGATCCCGAGCGGTCCTGGCTGCCGGACGACGACCTCAGACCGCTAGGTGCCGGGCGAACCAGCGCGTGAGCTCGGCGTCGATCAGCTTCGCGTGTTCCGTCTGCGGAGCGGGTTCGAGGCCGGGCGCCTCGGCGAATCCGTGCGCCATCCCCGGGATCGTGACGAGCTCGGATCGCCGCTCCCCCAGCGCCTTGTGCAGGGCTTCGGCCGGTTCGGTGATCGAGACGTCGTCCTCCTCGCCGATGACGAGCAGGACCGGCGCGGTCAGTTCGTCCGCCCGCCGCACGTAGTCGTACTCGTCCGCGACCGCGCGGGACCGGTCCGACCAATGGTAGGTGACGTCGTAGACGCGCTCGTTCGCCGCGATCACCGGCGCCAGCTGAGTCACCGGGTTCACCAGCGCGGCCGCCGCCACCGGGATCTCGGCATGGGTCAGCATCTGCAACGCGACCGCGCCGCCCTGCGACCCGCCGACCAGCCCGACCGGACCGTCCTCAATGGACAGCCGGGAGCGCAGTTCCGCCACAGCTGCCGGGAACTCCGCCTCGACCTGCTTGGTGAGCGGTTCGACGACGTTGAGCACGTTGTCCTCGCTCGCGAGCCGGAAGAAGCCCTCGAAACCGCCTTCGGGGAACCGTTTCCCGGTCAGCGGCAACCCGAGGTGCACCCGCCACGCGTGCAGGTCCCGCATCGGCAGCGCCGCCGCCATGGCCGCCTCGCTGAACGGCGCGCCCAGCAGATGCCAGGTCAGCACCAGCGGCGCCGGACGCTTGCCGTCCGGCGGCGGCAGCGCCACGAACGGGACTCCCGCGGCCACGCCTTCGATCGCTTCGGTATTCGTCGTCATGGGAAGAGCTAATCGCGAGGTCAGGGCCTGGATCCAACAGCCGTTCGGACCGCGGCGACAACCATCGGTTGTCATGGCGCCGGGGAAGAGGGGGCACCGTTGACGCCCTTTGGGGCAGCATTGCTACGACGAACGGCCGCCCACGAAGGAGCTGAAAAAGCGCAAGATACGCGGCCGAAACATGATCATTACCCACGAGCATGATCGACGTGGTAGCGGTGAATCCCCAGCGTGACCAGCGAAGACTCGCCAACCGGCAACATTCGCCTTTTCGTGCAATTCGTTCTGGTTTCGACCGTCACGATGTGGACACAGAGTGATGGGCGTCTGGGCAGATCATGGCGTAGGGGGATATCTTCCTGCCCTAACCTAGCCCCTGTGTCGGGGGCAACGCCTACCGGCGGCTGGTTGGTCATGGGAGGTAGTCGGTGTCAGGAGTGCGTTTTGGACGGGTTTTCGCCGTCGCGGCGGCTGCGTCGCTGGCGCTGGCGGGCTGTGCAGGCGGCAGCAGCTCGTCCGGCAGCGGTGACAGCAGCACGCTGAAGATCGGGTTCATGGGTGACCTCACCGGTGAGAACTCCGGGATCGTGATCCCGCCCCGCAACGGCGCCAAGCTCGCTATCGACGAGTACAACAAGACGAACCCGGCGACGAAGCTGGAACTCAAGGAGTACGACAGCCAGGGCAAGCCCGAACAGGCGACGTCGCTGATCGCGACCGCCGTCGGCCAGGACAAGATCACCGCGCTGATCGGCCCGGCCTTCTCCGGTGAGTCGAAGGCCATCGGCGGTCAGCTGGAGCAGAACAAGATCCCGAGCGTCTCGCCGTCGGCGACGAACCCGGGTCTGGCCTCCAACGGCTGGAAGTACTGGCACCGTGTCGTCGCGAACGACAACGACCAGGGCCCGGCCATCGCCAACTTCTTGGTCACGGCGAAGTCGCCGAAGAAGGCGTACGTCCTCTCGGACGACCAGGAATACAGCGTCGGCCTCGCGGACGCCTTCGAGAAGACCTTCAAGGAGAAGAACGTCCCGACCGAGCGCGACAAGTTCGCCAAGGACGCGTCGGACTACTCCTCGACCGTGCAGAAGGTCAAGGCCGCCAACCCGGACGTCATCGTCTTCGGTGGTTACTACGCTCAGGGTGGCCGACTGCTCAAGCAGCTGCGTGACAGCCAGGTGACCGCCACCTTCGCCACCGGCGACGGTTCGCTCGACGCCCAGCTGGTCAGCGGTGCCGGCGCCGCGGCCGCCGAGAAGGCCGTCATCGGCTGCCCGTGCAACATCAAGGACGCCGGTTCCGGCGACGAGTTCGTGACCAAGTACAAGGCCGCGTTCAACGTCGACCCGGCGATCTACGCGACCGAGGGTTACGACGCCGCGACCGCCATCATCAACGCGGTCAAGGCGGGTAACACCACCTCCGAGAAGATCAACGAGTTCCTCAAGACCATCGACTTCAAGGGTGCCTCGAAGCAGATCAAGTTCAAGGAGAACGGCGAGCCGCAGACGAACGCGATTTACGTCTACCAGGTCACCGGTGGCGTCATCAAGAACCTCGGCGCCTCGACCGAAGCCAAGCTCAACGGCTGACGGAGCAGGTAGGAACACCTAACGGAAGCGGGGGCGCTGTGCGAGCACAGCACCCCCGCTTCCCGCAAATGTGGCGAAAGAATCCGCCCCGTCCGGTAAGGCATCCACGTCATGCTTCAAGATCTGCAAGCCCAGTTCCTCGGTAGCACCATCGGCGGACTGGTCGCCGGAAGCATCTACGCCCTCATCGCCCTCGGCTACACAATGGTCTACGGCGTGCTCCGGCTCATCAACTTCGCGCATTCCGAAATCTTCATGATCGGGACGGTCACGTCCCTGTTCGTCCTGATCAGCATCGCGGGCGGCACCGCCCCGATCACGCTCGGCGTGTTCGGGATGATCGCCGTGCTGCTGCTGATCATCATCGCTTCGGCCGCCGTGTCCGGCGGGGCGGCGGTGTTGCTGGAGCAAGTGGCGTACCGCCCGCTTCGCAAGAAGGGCGCGACCCGCCTGGCCGCCCTGATCTCCGCCATCGGCGCCTCGCTGTTCCTGCAGGAGCTGTTCGGTCTCGAGATCATCGAATGGATCACGGGTAAATCCGGCCGCGTGCAACAGAACGCGCCGCGGTTCATCCCGCACGACGAGCTGTTCCGCATCGGCAACGGTGTCGTGCGCACGGACCACGTGTTCGTCATCGTCGGCGCCGTGATCATGATGGTCGTCCTCGACCAGCTGGTCAGCCGCACCCGCATCGGCCGCGGTATCCGTGCCACCGCACAGGATCCCGAAGCCGCCGTGCTGATGGGTGTCAGCATCGACAAGATCGTGCGCCTCACGTTCCTGCTCGGTGGCGCGATGGCCGGTGTCGCCGCGGCGCTGTACGTCATGGAGTACGAGAACACCGATTACCGCATCGGGTTCCTCCTCGGCATCAAGGCGTTCACCGCGGCCGTGCTGGGAGGTATCGGCAACCTGCGCGGCGCTCTGCTCGGTGGCATCGTGCTCGGTCTGGTGGAGAACTGGAGTTCCATCTTCTTCGGTTCACAATGGAAGGACGTCACCGCCTTCGTGGTACTGGTGCTGGTCCTGATGTTCCGTCCCACCGGCATCCTCGGTGAATCGCTGCAGCGGGCACGCGCATGAAGGGCAACGAAGAAGTGGCTACAGAAAACGGAAAGCCCGCGCGCGCCGGGTTTCACCCGGTCGACGGAATGCGGGACTGGTGGGCCAGGGCTCCGCATTGGCAGCGTTATGGCGTTTACCTCGCCCTGATCATCGGTGCGCTGATCCTGCCGGCGCCCGCCATCGGGTCGTTCATGTCCCCGGACTCGGACTGGACGAGTGTCCTGATCTTCCCGATCGGGATCTACATCCTGCTGGCGATCGGCCTCAACATCGTGGTCGGTCACGCGGGCATGCTCGACCTCGGTTTCGTCGCGTTCTTCGCGATCGGCGCCTACACGCTCGCGACGATGGGGGTGAACTACGGCTGGTTCGTCTGGCCGACCTTGCTGGTCGGCATCTTCCTCGCCGCGATCTCCGGTGTCATCCTCGGTGCCCCGACGCTCCGGCTTCGCGGTGACTACCTGGCGATCGTCACGCTCGGCTTCGGTGAGATCGTCCGGATCACCGCGAACAACACCGACGCCATCGGTGGCGCACGCGGTATCACCAACATCCCGCACCCGGAGCCGGTGTTCGGCACCGAGTTCCTGCTGGACGCGGCACCGTACTACTACCTGATCCTGGCCGCGATCGTGATCGCGATCATCTTCTCGGTACGCCTGCAGAAGAGCCGCGTCGGGCGTGCGTGGGCCGCGATCCGCGAGGACGAGGACGCCGCCGAACTGATGGGTGTCCCGACGTTCAAGTTCAAGCTGCTGGCCTTCGCCATCGGTGCCATGATCGGCGGGTTCGCGGGCGGCATCCACGCCAGCAAGGCCGTCTTCATCGCGCCGGAGAACTTTCCGTTCATCCTCTCGGCGACCATTCTCGCGGCCGTCGTGCTCGGTGGCGCGGGGAACCTGCCCGGCGTGATCCTCGGCGCGTTCCTCGTCGCCTGGCTCCCGGAGCGGTTCCGGTTCCTTCTGGAATACCGGATCCTGATCTTCGGTGCCGTGCTGGTGCTGATGATGGCCCTGCGGCCGGAGGGTCTGCTGCCGTCGCGGCAGCGCCAAGCGGAACTACGAGAAGGAACGGGCGGGATGGGTGCCATGGGCGCCGAAGTCGCGGGTCCGGATTCCGAGGCTTCGGCGGAGGTGACGAAATGAGCGCGCTGCTCGAATTCGACAACGTGACCATGCGCTTCGGCGGTGTCACGGCCTTGAAGGAAGTCAACCTCAGCATCAACCAGGGTGAGATCTTCGCCCTGATCGGTCCGAACGGCGCGGGCAAGACCACCGTGTTCAACGTGGTCACCGGTGTCTACCAGCCGACCGAAGGCCAGGTGCGTTTCAACGGCACCCGGGTCGACGGGATGAAGCGGTTCAAGATCAACCAGACCGGTATCGCCCGCACGTTCCAGAACATCCGGCTGTTCCACAACATGTCGGCGCTCGAGAACGTGATGGTCGGCGCCGACTCGCACCACAAGACCGGCGCGATCACCGCGACTCTCGGCCTGCCGACACATCGCAAAGAGGAAAAGCGGGGCCGCGAGCTGGCGAGGGACCTGCTGGACTTCGTCGGCATCGGACGGGTCGAGCACAACACCGCGAAGAACCTCTCCTACGGCGACCAGCGCCGTCTGGAGATCGCGCGTGCGCTCGCGACCGACCCGAAACTGCTGCTGCTCGACGAGCCCGCCGCCGGCATGAACCCGGCGGAGAAGAACTCGCTGCAGCAGCTGATCCACAAGATCCGTGACGACGGCCGGACCGTACTGCTCATCGAGCACGACATGGGCCTGGTCATGCAGATCGCCGACCGGCTGGCCGTGCTCGACTTCGGCCAGAAGATCGCAGAAGGGCTCCCCCACGAGGTGCAGAACAACCAGAAGGTGATCGAGGCTTACCTGGGGGTGGCGGAAGATGCTTCTTGAGGTCCAGGACATCAACGTCCACTACGGGAAGATCGCCGCGCTCAAGGGAATGAGCATCGAGGTCGGCGAGGGCGAGATCGTTTCGCTCATCGGGGCCAACGGCGCCGGCAAGACCACGACGCTGAAGACGATCTCGGGCCTGCGTCCGCTGACCAGCGGCCGGATCCTCTTCGACGGCAAGGACATCTCGAAGACGCCCGGCCACAAACGGGTCGAGCTCGGGATCGGCCAGTCACCGGAAGGCCGGGGCGTGTTCCCCGGGATGACGGTGCAGGAGAACCTCCTGATGGGTGCCTACACCCGCAAGGACGACCTGAAGGCCGACCTCGACGAGGTCTACGAGCTGTTCCCGCGGCTGAACGAACGCAAGACCCAGTTCGGCGGCACGATGTCCGGTGGCGAGCAGCAGATGATCGCCATCGGCCGCGCGCTGATGACCAAACCCAAGGTGCTGCTGCTCGACGAGCCGTCCATGGGCCTGGCGCCGATGCTGATCGCGCAGATCTTCGACATCATCCGCGAGATCAACAAGCGCGGGACCACGGTCCTGCTGGTGGAGCAGAACGCGCAGCAGGCGCTGAAGCTCTCCGACCGCGCGTACGTGCTGGAGACCGGTGAAGTGGTCAAGAGCGCCCGCGGTGCCGAGCTGCTGGACGACCCGCAGGTGCGGGCCGCCTACCTCGGTGGCGACCTGGGCGTCTGACGCCTTTCGAGAAGGGCCCCGTCGCGTTTCGCGGCGGGGCCCTTTCTCATGCCAGCTTGATGTCGGTGCCGGTGAGGTTCTTCATGTCGGTCAGCGTCGGTCCGCCGAAAGCCCGCAGCACCACGGGTTTCGCTTCCTTGGGAAGGTCGAAGTAGAGGTCGAACTCGACCCGTACACCGCGACCCAGCTCGAATTTGTCCGGCTGCCGTTTGATCGTCATGGCCTGGTTGTCCACCGCGATCACCGCGCCGGAATCGGTGAGCAGCTGCTGGCGCCGGGTGTCGAAGAGGATCCCGGACAGGCCTTTCCCGGTGACCACCAGCCGGAGCCGGACGAATTGGCCTTTCGCCTCGAATTCGGCGTGGCTGCCGGTGAGGCTGGGCAGCCCGGCGGCCAGCCCGATGAGGGAGAACTCGGTCTCCCCGTTGAGCGCGGGCGGCAGGTGCAGCGCGGTCTCGTCCGGACGAACCTCCCGGGCGGGGAGGTCGTAGACCGGTTTGGCGGGCGGCTGTTCTTGCCCGGCGGAGCAGCCGGCGAGCAAGAACAGGACCGAAGCCGTCGCTGTCAGGCACTTTCTCATGGTGCGCACTCCACGCTCAGGTAAGGCCAACCGTCCACCTCCGGCAGTCGTACCGGGCCGATCTCCTCCCCTGGCAGGAAACGCACCGTCGTGCCGGTCGTACCGTCGTCGGGGATCGGCGACAGATCGGTGACCGGGACACCGCGTTCGTAACGCTGGGTCCAAGAGCCGTTGTGACGTCGGTTGGTGTGCACGAGCCAGTCGCTCAGGGCCGCCACGACCGACACCCCGCGACGCGCATGACCATCCGGAAGCCATTGTTTTCCAGGGAAATCGAAGAAACGCAGATCCTTGGTCGACATGACCGGTTTCTTCACGAAGCCGCCGTGCCCGCCGGTGGTTTCGGCTTCCTCCGCCGCATAGGCGAGCACTTCGAGGACGAGGTGCGCGACCCCGCCGGGGGCGAACTCCCCGGGGTTTCGGCGAATCCGTGCCAGATGCTCGGCGTCGACGGAATCGGCCCAGTCGTGCGTGGTGTCGCGCCCTTCACTCACCCCACCGATTCTGCCCGTTCGGCGGCGCCTGTGCGGCAACGAATCAGCAGTTTTCGAGGTGTGCGGCGTCGACGCAGGCGGCGGGCTCGACCCGGCTGGTCGCCTGGTAAAGCAGGGTGTACAGCGTCTCGCGCTGATCCTTGTCGAGCGCGCCGAGCACCTCGTCCTCGACCGCGGCGAGGGCGAACTCGGCTTTGGCGAGTTGTTTGGCGCCGACGTCGGTGAGTTCGACGATATGCCGCCGCCGGTCCTCCGGTGACCGCCTGCGTTCGATCAGGTTCGCGGACTCGAGGTCGTTCAGCAGGCCGACGACGTTCGTGCTGTCCATCTCCAGCGTCTTCGCGAGGTCCTGCTGCGAGCAGCCGCGCAAGTCCCGCAGCACGGTCAGCGCGACGAGATGCCGGGGCCTCAGGCCGAGCGGGGCCAGGACGGACTCGCTGCGCAGCCGGATCCGGCGAGTGACGTGGTCGAGCAGCGCGCCGCAGCGGTGCGGGGGCTGGTTCACGACCGGGAGTTCGGGCACTCGTCAAGTGTACGTTCCCCATGATGACCGCCACAGCATCAATGGTTTGCGTTACACAAACTATCTGTGCAAGATAATAAGCATGACGAACCTGCTGCACATCGACTCGAGCATTACGGGCGAGCACTCGACCAGCCGCCGCCTCACCGCGCGGGCGGCCGCCGCCTGGCGCGCCGCGCATCCGGAGGGCACCGTCACCTATCGCGACCTGGGCACCGACCCGCTGCCGCATCTGAGTGCGGCGGCTAACACCGCCAAGTTCGTGCCGCCGGAGCAGCACACCCCGGAACAAGCCGGGGCATGGCGGCTCATCACGGAACTGGTCGACGAGGTGAAGGCGGCCGACACGATCCTGCTGGGCCTGCCGCTGTACAACTTCGGCGCGCCTAGCACGGTCAAGGCCTGGGTCGACCACCTGATCGTGCCCGGGCTGACGCTCGACGCCGAGACCAGGGAAGGCCTGCTCGGCGACCGCGACTTCATCGTCGTGGTCTCCCGCGGCGGCGGTTACGGCGAAGGCACTCCGCGCGAAGGCTGGGACCACGCCCAGTCGTGGATCCCGCACGGCGTCTCGCTGACGGGCCTCGCACCGAGGTTCGTGACCGCCGAGCTGACCATGGCGAAGACCAATCCGGCGATGGCGGAGCTCATCCCGCTGGCCGAGGCCAGCCAGGCCGAGGCCGAACGCGCCATCGACGCTTTGTGGACGCCGGTAGCCGCCTGAACGGGCGCTAATCTGGGCGGATGGGGTTCAGCGAGCGGGCACGCAGGGTGCGGGACGAGCACACGGCGTACGGCCGCCGGGTCGCGGCGTTGTGTTCGTGCGTGAGCCTGTATCACCCGATCGGCCACCGGGCGACGTTGAGCTTTCTCGAGGAATTGGCGGGGCCGTACCAACGGCATGAGAAGGCTCTGCTGCGAGCTTTGGAGGCGTTGGAGGCCAGCCGCGCGGTGTGGCGGGCGGAACTCACCGACCACAAGAACGCGCGCTTGAAGGAAAAGCGGCTCGGCAGGCGGGTGCCGTCGGGCGACGGTCCACCGCCGGGCAGGATGGGCGGCCACTGGTACGCGACGGTCCCGAACCTGTCCGAACGCGCCGCCGCGCACGCGCTCAAGCTGTGGGAACGGGACCACGGAACGGACTTCGCGGACGACGAGACGCGATCCCTGGTGCGGGAATGCATCGCGACAGGCGGCAGGCTCACCGGTGAACGGCTGGACGTCGTCCTGGCCCGCCGGACCGGCGATGCCCGCTGGCCGATGACGCTCATCGCCTCGGCTGTGCGCACGAGTCCCTGAAGGACTCCTTGAGGGACTCTGGGTCCCTCAAGGAGTCCTTCACGGACCGCTGACTCAGCCGATGCCCGCGGCGAAGACGTGCATCGCGGTATTCGACGGAAGCGTCACCGCGACGACCTCCTTACCCGCGGTCAGCGGGACGGAGTTCGCGAACACTCGGTACGGCGTGGTCGGATACGCCGCACCGGCACGGGTGTTCTTGCCCATCACGGTCGCCACGGTGGTCGCGCCGTACTGGGCGGGATCGGCGCAGCACCAGTTGGGGAACCCGAGTTCCGCTTGGCTGGTGCTGCCGTCGGCGTAGCGGACGACGACAGTGCCCTTCGCCGTGCCCGTGCCGGTTCCGGTCAGCACCAGTTTGGCGCCCGTGCCCCGCACCGCGATGGTCTGACCGGACGCGAGGACGTTGTCCTTCTGTCCCGTACCGGTCTGCGGCCAGGTCAGCTGAGCACCGAGCGCGGAGAAGCCCGCACCGGGCTTGAGACCGGCTTCGGCGAGGCCTTCCGCCCGGAAACTGCTGCCGCCACCGTCGATGTCCCCCACCGCGACGTGGGCCGCGTCGGTGACGCCGACGTTGCCGTACGCCGCGGCCAGCGATCCGTGCGGGACGGTGACCGTCACCGAGTCGGTCACCCGGTTCTCCCCGAGCCGCGCCTGGTACGACGCCGACGCGGTGAGCTGGTAATCGTCCGGCTTGATACCCGCGTCCGGCGTCACCTTCACCGGCACCCGCACGGTCTTGCCCGGCATGACCAGTGCCGGACCGGCGGGCACCTCGGCGCGGAAGCCGTTGGCGGGCAAGGAGAACTTGACGTCCCGGACGGGCAGCGGCGTGCCGTTGGTGAAGCTCAGCGTGCCCGTCGCGGTCTGCCCGGGTCCGGCCACGGCCGGGAGGGACAGCGCGACCGAGCCATTGCGATCCTCGGGGAAGATCCCGCCGACCGCGCTCGTGCCGAACAGCCGGACGTCCTGACGGTCACCGGCGCCGATCATCCCGGTCTTGACCCGCGCGACCCCGCCGGTCGCCGGATCGAACCACCAGCCCGACGGCGCCGCGTCCAGTTCGGCCTTGCTGCCGTACTGCCGCAGGGCCGAGTTCCCGGCCAGTACCGTCGCGGGCTTGCTTCCCGTGTGGACGGTCAGCTGATAGTTCCGCGACGCGGGTTTCCCGGCGTAGGAACCGGAACCGGCACCGATCCCGACGGTCACCGTGCCGAGGCCGGACGTCGGCGCGTCCACGGTGAACGTCTGCTTCGCCTGGTCACCGTTCTTGTACGCCCTGGTCACGCCGTCGTCTTCGGTGAGCGTGAACGAGCCCTTGCCCTGCGGGTAGACGTCGAGGTCGAGCACGCCCTTGTCCCTGGTCTGCCACGACTTCGTGCCCTCGGCCCACATCGGCACCACGGCACCGGCACGGACGAACAACGGCAGCGTGTCGAGCGGCGCGTCGTAACCGTCCACAGTGGTCGGACCGGTGTAGGTCTTGCCACTCCAGTAGTCGACCCAGGTGCCCTTCGGCAGGTAGATGCCGTTGCGGACGGTGGAGTTCTCGTACACCGGCGCGACCAGGAAGTCCTTGCCGGACAGGAACTCGTACTTCGCCTTCTCGCCCCAGACGTTCGGGTCGTCCGGGTATTCGAGCGCCAGCGGGCGGACCTGGCCGACGCCGGACTTGTGCGCCTCCACCGAATGGCTGTAGGTGTAGGGCAGCAGCCGTTCCTTGAGCAGCAGGTACTTGCGGTTGATCGAGGTGTACGGCTCGCCGTACCGCCACGGCTGCTTGTCCGACGCGGCCCAGCCGTCCATCGTCATCGAGACCGGCAGGAACGCCTTCCACTGCAGGTCGCGGACGTAGGTCTGCGGGCTGCCGCCGAAGATGCCGTCGATGTCACCGGTGTTGTACGCGATCCCTGACGTCGTCGCGCCGGCGTAGGTCGGGATCTGCCACTTGATGTAGTCGTAGGAACCGGCCTGGTCGCCGCTCCACAGCACGCCGCAGCGTTGCGCGCCCGCCCAGCTGACCGGCGTCCAGACGAAGCCGCGCGCGTCGCTGTTGTCCTCGATGCCCTTGTGCGCGGTGTCGCAGGCGTCCAGCGCGAACTGGTAGCCAGGGCCGACCCACGCGACGTCGAGTTTGCGGACCCGGACCCCGGCCTTGACCTCTTCGACCTGGTTCGGCACGCCGTTCTCGGTCCACAGGCCCAGCTGCATGTTGTTCTTGCGCAGGCCTTCGCCCGTCTGCTGGAGGTTTTCGTATCCGCAGCCGTAGCCGTCGTTGACCAGCATCCAGCCGTTGGGCATCCCGTGCTCGGTGTACCCCTCCGCGATCTTCACCGCGTCCAGCGTGTGCCGCTCGCCGCGGTTGGCGTTGTGCAGATAGCAGTCCGCGTCGCCGTGTTCCAGGCCGTAGAGCGGTGGCAGGAAAGGCTTTCCGACCAGATCGGTGTAGCCGGTGATGACGTCCTTGAGCCCTGCGCCGACGACGTAGGTCGCGTCGAAGCGGCGCTCGTCGTGCGTGGTGCGCACCGGCTCGGTGAAGGCGTAGGTGCCTTGCGCGAAGGTGTTGCGCAGCACGCCGTATCCCGCCGTGGAGGCGTAGAACGGCTGCGAATTCGGTGCTCCGCCGTCGTTCCAGTTGTAGTCGGCGAAGATCCGGATCTTCTGGTCACGGTGACTGAAGCGGCCGTTCTGCTCGCCGCCGCCGACGAACTGCTCGGTCGCCGTCCGCGCCAAGGTCTGCGTGGTCTGCTTGTCGGTCCAGGACAGCGGGGCGGACTCCTCCCAGAGCCGCTTGCCGTCCGCGCCGTCGTACAACGCGAGCCGCAACGGGTGTTTGTACGCCCGCAGGGTCGCCTTGGCCGTGGAAACCGCCCAGTAGTCCCCCTTGTCGGTCCTCTTCGGCGTGACCGGGTCGCCGGTGCGCGGCAGCACGATCTTGCCGCCCGCCGGGTCGGTGAACGTGCCGTCCGGCGCCAGCCAGACGCGGACGGCGCCTTCGGACGGGAAGCTGACGCGCACCGCGGCGCTTCCCGATTTCAGCGTGACCGTGGGGCCTTCGGCGGAGATCCCGGTCAGATCGCCCAGCTTGCCGGACGCCGCCGCGGCCGGATCGGCGTGGGCGGCGACCGGGGAAAGCCCGAGTATGGCCACTGCGGCCAAACAACCCAGGGATTGCGCAACTCTGCTCATTCGAGACACCTTTCGCGCATGAATACGCAATAGGGTCTCTGTATAGCGCACGGTTCGCGCAAAGTCATCCGCCGAAGCGGTGCTGCCGACTTTCGTCGGGTCGCCCGAAGATCCTTATGTCACAAGGAGTGCGCAAAAGACGTGAAGGCCCCTTCCCTACCCTCAAGGTAGGAAAGGGGGCCTTCACGGACTTGGTCAGACGGCTTGGACCTCGACCCCGGCGGCCTCGAAGGCCCGCAGCACCTTCGGGTCGGCGTTGGAATCGGTGACCAGGGCGTGCACCTGCGGGGTCGCGCAGATCCGCGCGAACGCGCGCCGCCCCAGCTTCGAGCCGTCGGCGACCGCGACGACGCGTTCCGCGCGCTCGACCATCAGCCGGTTGATACTCGCCTCGCCCTCGTGGTGGGCGAAGGCGCCCGCGTCGGCGTCGAACGCGTCGACCCCTAAGAACAGCAGGTCGATCGTCAGCTCGCTGAGCACCCGGGTGGCCAGCGGCCCGCTGAGCTCGAACGACTGCGGACGCGCGACACCGCCGGTGACCACGATCTTCACATGCGGCCGCACCGCGAGTTCGTGCGCGATGTTCAGCGCGTTGGTGACCACCGTGAGCCCGGGCGAATCACGCAGACCGGCGAGATCGGACCGCGTCGCCAGCGATCGTGCGACACCGGCCGTCGTCGTCCCGCCGTTGAGGCCGACCACCATGCCCTGCGCGACGAGCGCCGCCGCGGCGACGCTGATCCGCTGCTTCTCGGGCACGTGCCGCGCGGTCTTGTAGCGCAACGGCAGGTCGTACGCGAGATCGTTGGCCACCGCACCACCCCGGGTGCGGGTGAGCAACTGCTGCTCCGCCAGGTGATCGAGGTCGCGCCGGATGGTGGCCGCGGAGACGTTCAGCTCCTCGGCCACGTCCTCGACATCGATCTTTTCCCGCTGCCCCAGCAGGTCCAGCAGGGTGCTCAGCCGTTCGTGCCGGGCCATCGGCGCCACTCCTAGCTCGCTGCCGGCCTATCGCGCATGACGTTGCGCTGTTGGCCACTGTTTCGAGCAGTATGCTGCATCGCGGTTGTCCGCCGCGAGCGGCACGCCGGTCGAGTGGCCCGGCCGGTCACTTCATCCGGAAGTCGTGCTGTTCCGGCAGCGGTTCGTCGGAAACCGCCGCCCAGGTGTCGGACAAAGACGTTTCCCCTTCCCTGATGTTCGCGACCTCGAAACCGCTGTCGTACACGGCCTTGGCCCCGGCGACGTCGCCGAGGGCGAGCCGGGTGCGAGCGGTCAGCAGGGCGATCCGCCCCTCCACGGGCAGCCCGTCCAACAGCACGCTCGCTTCGTCCGGGAGCCCCGCGGCGAGTTGCGCCGCGATGGCCTCGACGACCAGAGGACGCAGAGACGGCACGAGAGCGACCGCCCGGCGGTACAGCCAGGCGGCCTCGTGCCCCGAGGTGGCGACAGCGAGATTCCGCAGCGCCCAAGGGTTCTCGGCCGCGGACACCGACTCGCGCCAGGCACGGACCGCGTCCGAAGGCCGTCCGGCCGCCCAGTGCGCGACACCGCGGTGGTACCAGGTCAACCAGTTCTTCGGGGCGTACTCCATGAGATCCGCCCAGTACCGGTTCACCAGCGTCGCCGGGGGAACGGCGAGCGGATCGCCGTCCGGCGGTGTCCCGTCGAGCAGCGCGAGCCACGGTTCCTGGTCCGGCCCGAGTGATTCGTCCGGGAACGGTGTGCCCGGAAGGCACATCGGCGCGCGCCGGTTCTCCAGCGCACCCCAGCCGGAACCGGTGGCCAGGAAGGATTCCGGAGTGACGTCGGCGATCTTCCGCCAGGCGTCGAGGTACTCGTCCATGGACTCCGCCGACGGCAGACCGGCGGCGACCGCTTCGCGAGCCGCCGTCCAGTCGTCACCGTGTGCCGCGGCCGGATCGGCGGCGACCGGCCCATAGGCCTCCAGCCAGTCCCAGCTCTCCCCCGGCGGCAGGCGCAGGTGCTCCAGCTGGGTGCGGGCCAGCCCGGCCTGGATCTCCAGGTAGCCACCGGCGCCGGGAGCCAGCCACTCCTGCCAGCGACGCCCGCCGGCGGATTCGCCCCACAGGAACAGCTTCCGCCCGCGCAACCGGCCGGTGGACAGCTGGGCCAACCCTGTCCCGTCCTGCTCGACGGCCGCCACCCACGGCCTTCCGGTCACTTCGAAGAAGTAGTCCGCCGCGGCCTCGGCGCGGGCCGGGTAGGTCAGCTCGCCGGGGACGTCGACCAGGTCGAGCCGTCCCGAATAGCCGTAGTGCCACGCCTGTGTGGCGGGAGCCAGCACCCGCGTGCCCTCGTTCTGCGGCACCGCGATATTCGACCACCAGTACACCGGGACGTCGTAGGGATGCGGGTTCCGCACCCGCACGGCCACGAGCAGGTGTTCCGACCCTTCAGGCAGCCAGAAGTCGATCTGGTACGGCAGATCGCGGGTCCGTTCCCACTCCCACAGGCGAAGCACCGGCGTGCCGTCCGGGCCCTCGATCTCCGCGGCGAACATCGGTTCGCAGGTCAGCGTCGTGTGCCCGGTGCTGCCGAGGTTCCACTCGACACCACCGGCGAACCACGCGTCCCGCAGGGCGAGGTTCGCCGGCTGGAACACCGGGTTGCGGTAGAGCAGCTCGCGGCCGGACGGCTTGTGGATCAGCGAGTACAGCCGCCCGCCCAGCGACGGGAGGACCGTGGCGCGGAGTTTGTCGTTCTCCAGCACCAACGCCGGCAGCTCGCGTTCCGTGCGCTCACGGGTGTAGCCGTCCTGCAGCAGGCACGGCAGCGTGGTGTCCAGCCGACCGTAGCCGATGTTCTCCGCCAGATCCGGCGGCAACTCGTCCACATTGGACGCCTTGGCCACCGCCTCGGGTTTCCGAAGCGGCGGCAACGGATTCTCCGGACCCAGCTCGGCGGCCGGGAGCACCAGCCCGGTGCGATACAGGCCGGTCATGCGTCCGGGAGCCGATCGCCGGTGGCGGCGTCGAACAGGTGCACCGCGCCCGGTTGCGGCGTCAGGGAGATCGGCTCGCCGCGCTGCCACGGCGCCATCCCCGGCGTGCGGACGGTCAGCACGCGGTCGCCGTCACGGCAGTAAAGGTACTGGTCGCTGCCCAATTCCTCGACGACCTCGACGACGGCTTCGAAACCGCCGTCACCGATCGTCCAGCCCTCGGGCCGGACGCCGACCACGATGCCGGGGCCGGTCAGCGCCGACCGCTGCGCCGGGGTCAGCGGCAGCCGCGTACCGCCGACGACGGCGCCGTCGGTGTCCACAGTGGTCTCCAGCAGGTTCATCGCGGGCGAGCCGATGAACCCGGCGACGAACACGTTGACCGGCTTGGCGAACAGCCCGACCGGGGTGTCGCACTGCTGCAGGATCCCGTCCTTCAGCACGGCGACCCGGTCGCCCATGGTCATCGCCTCGACCTGGTCGTGCGTCACGTAGAGCGTCGTGATGCCCAGCCGCCGCTGCAGGGACGCGATCTGGGTCCGCGTCTGCACGCGGAGCTTGGCGTCCAGATTGGACAGTGGTTCGTCCATCAGGAACACACTGGGCTCGCGCACGATCGCCCGCCCCATCGCGACCCGCTGCCGCTGACCGCCGGACAGCTTCGCCGGTTTGCGGTCCAGGTAATCGGTCAGGTCGAGTACCGCCGCGGCCTCGGCCACCTTGCGTTCACGCTCGGCCTTGGCCATCTTCGCGAGCTTCAGGTGGAAGCCGATGTTCTCCCCCACCGTCATATGCGGGTAGAGCGCGTAGTTCTGGAACACCATGGCGATGTCCCGGTCCTTCGGCGGGAGTTCGGTGACGTCGCGGTCGCCGATGTGGATGGAGCCGTCGTCGACGCCTTCCAGCCCGGCGAGCATCCGCAGCGTCGTCGACTTCCCGCAGCCGGACGGGCCGACCAGCACCAGGAATTCGCCGTCGGCGACCTCGAGGTCGAGGCCGTCGACCGCGGGACGTTCCACACCGGCGTAGAACCGGGTGGTGTCGGAGAAGGTCACGGTGGCCATCAGGTCCTACTTTCCGGCGCCGAGGGTCAGGCCGGTGATGATCCGGCGGGCGAGCACGAGGTAGAGCACGAGCATCGGGAGCACGACGATCGCCACGCCGGCGATCAGGCCGCCGTACTCCGACTGGTAGCTCGCGGCCCCGTAGAAGGTGAAGAGCGCGCGGGAGAGCGTGAAATGCGCCTGGTCCTTGAGGAACACGATCGCCAGCAGCGTCTCGTTCCACAGCCCGATGGCGTTCAGCGTCAGCGCGGTGATCATGCCGCCGCGGGTCAGCGGCAGCATGACCGAGAAGAAGGTGCGCATCGGCGAAGCACCGTCGAGCGCGGCCGCCTCCTCCAGTTCGTCCGGCAGCGACCGGAAGAACCCGGTCATCAGGAACACCGTGAACGGGATCGACAGCGCGACGTACAGCACGAACAGGCCGTATTCGTTGTCCAGGTGCACTTTGCTGAGCACCACGAACAGCGGGATGATCACGGTCTGGAACGGCACGCCCATGCCGATCGCGACGACGTTCGTCATCGGCCCGGCGCCGCGGACGCCGAGCCTGGTCAGGGCGTACGCGCACGGCGCCGAGACGGCGACCGTGACGACCGTCGCCAGCCCGACCAGGACCACGGTGGTCAGCACGGCGTCGCCGAAGCCGGCGTTGTTCCAGGCGTAGATGAAGTTCCGGAACGGCTTGCCGACGTGGAACCACTGGTACGGCAGGGCGAACGGCTTAGTGAAGATCTCCACCGGTGTCTTGAACGACGCCGTGAGCAGCCAGTACAGCACCAGGATGTTGCCGGCGGTGAACAGCCACACGATCGTGGAACCCAGTACCCGCAAGGGGCTGAACCGTTTCGAGCCGGGTGCCGGACGTGGTTTGCGTGGCGGCTTGCGCACCGGTTTCGCCGGTCGCCGCGCGGGCGCCTCGACGTCGGTGACGGACATGGGGTCTCCCTCAGAACTGGATCGCGTCACGGCGCATCAGACGGCGGAGCAGGACGACGAGCACGGACACCAGTGCGATCATCGCCACCGCGCAGGCACAGGCGGCGCCGAAGTCCGGGGTGCCGTTCGAGCCGAAGGTCCGGTCGAACACGTAGATCCCCAGCGTCCACGCCTCGTTGGGCGGGGCGTAGGTGCCCGGACCGGCCAGCACGAACACCAGCTCGAAGATCTTGAGGGCGTTGATCGTCCACAGCACCCCCGCGACGCCGACGACATCCCAGGTCATCGGCAGCGTGATGTTCTTGAACTTCTGCCACGGCGAAGCGCCGCCCAGTTCCGCGTCTTCGTAGAGATAGGGCGGGATGCGGTCGACCGCGGCCATCAGGATGGTGATGTAGAAACCCGAGCTGGCCCAGATCAGCGAAGCCGTCACCACACCGGTCACATTGGACGGTGCGAGGAATTTCGCCGCGTCCGTGCCGAGGCTTTCCAGCACGTAGTTCGCCAGTCCCTGTTTCCCCGGCTGGTACTTGAAGACGAAGCCGAGGAACATGCCGAGCGCCACCGGTGCCACGATGTTCGGGAAGAACAGGATGGCGCGGACGATCTTGCCTCCCTTCATGTCCCGCAGCACCATGGTGAACAGGAAGGCCAGCGCGAACGTGCCGATCCCGCCGAGGAACACGTAGATCAGCGTGTTGCGGAAGGCGTACTGGAACGAATCGCTCGCCCACATCTGCGTGTAGTTGGTGACGCCGTTGGGTTCCGGCGTGTCGCCCGCCCCGGCCCAGCTGGTGAAGCTCAGCACCACGGTCGCGATCGTCGGCAGGACCAGGAAGGCCAGGTACAGCACCAATGCCGGCGCGGCGAACGGCCAGAACAGCCGTTTCTTGCGGCTCAGGTGCGCCCCGGCCTTCACGGCCCGCGCCGGCGATGCCGCCGGCGCGGGCGGCGTCGTGACCGTGGCCATCAGCCCTGGTTCTTCCAGAACTCGGCGCCCTTGGTGGCGAGCTGGTCCACGAACTGCTGCGGGGTGATCTGCCCCTTCAGCAACGCGATGTCGGCGGGGTCGAAGACGTCGGTCTGCCACTTACCGCCGGCGATGCCGTCGATCCCGTCGTACTGCAGGACGTGTTCCTTCTTCGGGTCGTCCAGCGCGGCCTTGACCTGCTTGAGGTCGTCCGGCACGGCCAGGTCGGCGCGCGGCACGAGGTTGTCGGCCACCACGGGGATCCCGGCGAGCAGGTCCTTGTTGAGGAAGTACGCGATGAACGCCTTGGCCGCCTCGGCGTGCTTGGCCTTCTTGGTCACCGAGAACCCGATCGACATCTGCTCGACGGTGTCGTGCGTGGCGCCTTCGGGCATCGGGAACTGGAAGGAGCCGTAGTTGATCTTCGTCCCGGCGCCCTGCTTGTCCAGGTACTCGCGGGTCTCGCTCGGCGCCCAGCTGCCGACGTAGAGGAACCGGGCGTCGCCGTCGGCCCAACGCTGCTGCACCTGCGGGAACTTCGCCGCGTCCCAGCCGTCGATGAGATACTTGGGCAGCTTGGCGGTTTCGGTGGCGGCCTTGAGGAAACCGGGCTCGGTCTTCCACGCCTGGCCGGTCTTGTCGGTCGCGGCCTTGTACAACCCGCCCGCGCCGACGTACCGCTCGGCGAGCTGGGTGTAGTAGTACATGTTGTAGAACGGGATGTCGCCATCGAGGCTGATGGCGGCCTTGCCGTCGGACTTCGCCTTGTCGAACAGGCCGATCAGCTCGTCCATCGTCTTCGGCTGCTGGATGTCGCCCGCGGTGTCCTTGTTGAACCACCAGGCGCTCGACTGGATCGTGTACGGGACCATGAAGTTGTGGCCCTCGCGGTCCTTGTTCTGCGGGAAGTCGTACGAGCTGGGCGAAAGCACGTCCTTGACGGTCTTGTCGCCTTCGCCGATCTTCATCGCGAACACGTCGTCGACGCTCTGCGTGCCGCCCGGCGTCATGACCGCCGCGCCGACCTTGCTGACGTCCTGGTCGAACAGGTCCGGCACCGCGTCGGTGTTCAGCGCGGGCACCAGGTTCTGGGTGTAGGCCTTGCGGCCCAGCCACTGCACGTCGACCTTGACGCCGGTCTTCTCCTGGAAGCATTTGAAGGCCTTCTGGAGGACCTTGCCCTGCGGCTCGTCGGCCGTCCACATGGACCAGTACGTGAATTCCTTGTCCGTCGCGGGTTTCACCCCCGCCTCCGGACAGGGCGCGTTGAGGAACTGATCGACGCCCGGAAGCGCGTTCTCGCCGGTGCCACCGGCCGTGTCCCCGCCGCCGCATCCCGCGAGCAGGAGCGCCGCCCCTGCCGTCAATGCTGTGAGCCTGCCTACCCGCATCCGCCACCACCTGGATCGAAGATCACACAAGTTCTGCTTGTTGTTGCGCAGTTTTGTGAGGTTTCGCGCACATGTCAACACTCAATCGCGCAAAGTCTGCTCAATCGTCACCTTGACCGGTTCAACATGATCAAGCTTGAGCACTCCGAGCAGCCGCCGCACCTCGACGGCGACCGCGGCACGTCCGGCACCGAGGTATTTCCGCGGGTCGACCCGCTCCGGATGCGCACGCCAATCCCCCGCCGCGGCCGCGGTGAACACCTTGTTGAGCTGGGTGGCGATATTGATCTTCGTCATCCCCGCTCGCACGGCTTCGGTCAGCCCGTCGTCCGGCACCCCCGAAGAGCCGTGCAGCACCAACGGCACCGGCACCCGTTCCCGAAGCCGCGTGATCAGCTCGAAGTCCAGCGCGGCGTCACGCGTGAGCATGGCGTGCGAACTGCCCACCGCCACGGCGAGCGCGTCGATCCCGGTGGACGCGACGAACTCCGCCGCCTCGTCGGGATCGGTGCGCGCGCCGGGCGCGTGGACGCCGTCCTTGCCCCCGACCTCGCCGAGTTCGGCCTCGACCCACACGCCGTGGTCGTGGCAGTACGCGGCGACTTCCCGCGTGGCGCGCACGTTGTCGGTGTAGTCCAGTTTGGACGCGTCGAACATGACGGAACCGAAGCCGAGCGCGACCGCCTCGCGGACGAGATCGGCCGATTCCGCGTGGTCGAGATGGACCGCGACCGGTGTGGCGGCTCCCCTGGCCGCCGCGAGGGCCGCGGTACCGACCGGCGCCAGCGATCCGTGGTACTTCACCGCGTTCTGGCTCAGCTGCACGATCACCGGCGCTTCGGCCGCGGCGGCGCCGTCGATGATCGCGGTGATGTGTTCGAGCTGGATCGCGTTGAACGCGCCGCAGCCGTGCCGGGCCGCCGCGGCGGCTCCGACGATCTCCCCGGTTCCCACCAGAGGCATGACGGTTCTCCTAGTCCGGGCGGGCGCGCACGGCGACCAGCCCCTGTTCGGCTTGGTAGTGCGCGAGGTCGACGTCCCCGGCGAGCGGGCCGAGCACAGCCGCCCCGGACAGCGCGACGGCGCGGCGCAGGATGTCCGGCCAGGATTCGGCGCGGCTCAGCCCGAGCGCGAGTGCCGCGACGACGGCGTCACCCGCGCCGGTGGTGTTGCCACTGAGCACAGTGGACGGTGCCGCGTGCCAGGTGCCGGAGCCGGTCACCGCCAGCAGCCCGTCGGCTCCCAGTGAGACGATGACGGCGCCGGCGCCGGCCTTGCGCAGTTCGGCCGCGGCGGCCTCCGGATCCCGCAGGCCGGTGACCTCGCGCAGTTCGTCGGCGTTCGGTTTGACGACGGACGGCCTCCCGGCCAGTCCGGCGAGCAGCGCGTCGCCGGAAGTGTCCAAGATGGACGGTGCGGCGCCGAGCAGCCCGGCGTAGCCCCCCGCTCCGGGCGGAAGGCTGCCCGAGCAGACGAGCACGTCCGGCTTACGGGCCCGGACGGCCGCCGCAAACGCTTGCCATTCGTCTTCGGCGAGCCGCGGCCCGGGCTCGTTCAGCAGCGTCACCGATCCGTCGTCCCCGAGAACCGTGGTGGTGCGCCTGGTCTCACCACCGATCGGCACGGCGGTCGCCGGGACACCCGCGACCGCGAGGTCGCCCACGACGGCGGCGCCCGTCGCGCCGCCCGCCGTGAAGATCGCGCGGACGTCGGCACCGATCGTGTGCAGCACGCGGGCGACGTTGACGCCCTTGCCGCCCGCCCGGTGCCGCACGTCCCGCAGCCGGTGGACGTCACCGGGCCGCAGACCGTCCACTGTGTACGTGACGTCCAGCGCGGTGTTCGGCGTGACGGTGACGATCACGGCGCGGCCTCAGGTCAGGACGACGGAACGGGTGAGGCTGCGGGGGTTGTCCGGGTCGAGGCCCTTGCGGGCGGCGATGGCCCCGGCGACCCGCTGCGCGCGGACCAGGTCCGCCAGCGGGTCCAGACCGCTCTCGACGAACAGGCCGCCCGCGCGGGCGACGTCGTCGGCCAGCCCCTCCGGCGCCTGCCCGAACATCCAGGTCACGCGGCCGGGTTCGCTGATGCTGATCGGCCCGTGCCGGTAGTCCCACGCCGGGTACGACTCCGTCCACAGCAGGCACGCCTCGCGGAACTTGAGCGCGGCCTCGTTCGCGATGCCGACGGACCAGCCGGTGCCGAGGAAGCTGAACTGCTCGGCGGCGAGCAGTTCATCGGGCAGCGATTCGGCGAGCACGCGTTCGGCCTGGTCGGCGACCGCGGTCAGGTCCTCGCCGAGGTGCGCGCGCAGCATCGCCAGCGCCGTCGTCGCGAAGCGGGTCTGCACGACCGAGCGTTCGTCGACGACGGACAGGTCGACGATCGTGTCCGCGGCGGCCTCGATCTCGCGGGGCACGCCGGTGATCGCGATGGTCGGCGTCTTGCCCCGCAGCTTCGCCAGGAGGGCGTGGACCTCGGTCGTCGTACCCGACCTGGTCAGCGCCACGACGTGGTCGTAACCGCGGCCGTCCGGGAACTCGGACGCGGCGAAGGCGTCGGTCTCGCCGAGCCCGGCGGACTCGCGAAGGACGGCGTACGCCTGGCCGATGAACCACGACGTGCCGCAGCCGACGATCGCGACCCGCGCGCCCGGCGGCGGCAACAGCTCACTGTTCGCCGAGGCCAGCGCCGCCGCGTCCCGCCAGCAGCCGGGCTGGCTCGCGATTTCCGCCGCCATGAAGGTCCCGCTCATGAACTCCCCATCCGTGCCAGTTGTGCGCAATAGCTGTCACGTTAGGTGCAGTTTTGTGCAACGTCAATGCTCTGTTAGCGCACTTTCACGCATTTGACCCGCGCAGATTTGCAGGATGGGGCGGTCGCCTACCGTGGGCGGACGCGGATCGTCTCGCTGCACCCCGCCGCGGCGAACCCTGTGTGACCGGCATCACTTCGCGAGCTGTCACAAACTCTCCGGCTCAGTCGTCATGTGTGCAGGAACCGACGGAAGGAAAGATCATGGAACCGCGCATCAGCCTGTTCGAGAACGAAGTCGTCCTCAAGTACGTCAAGCGTCTCGGCGCCGCGAACCGTCCGATCGAGGAGTCCTCGCTGCCGCACGCGACCCAGGAGCTGGTGAAGCTGCGCGCCAGCCAGATCAACGGCTGCGGTTTCTGCACCGACATGCACAGCAAGGACGCCGCGCACGCCGGCGAGACCTCGGTGCGGCTCAACCTGGTCGCCGCCTGGCGGGAAGCGAACGTGTTCACCGAGGCCGAGCGCGCGGCTTTGGCGCTCGCCGAGGAGGGCACCCGCATCGCCGACGCGCACCACGGTGTCAGCGACGAGACCTGGGCGCAGGTGCGCAAGCACTACGACGACGAGCAGATCGGTGCCCTGATCGCGCTGGTCGCCGCGATCAACGCGTACAACCGGCTCAACGTCATCGCCCGGACCCCGGCAGGCGACTACCAGCCCGGCATGTTCGACTGATCCTCGCGTTCACCGACAACAGGATCGCTTCGCCGGACAACGATCGAGATGCGACGGGCTGCTAAACCTGCGGATACCAGCGATCCGGAGGTTCAGCCCGTGCAACTCGACGTCCGTTTCTTCCCCGTGACCGGGACCCATCCGCTCAGCACCGACCTCGTCGGGCTCCGCGCGAACTTCCACTACGGCTCGGGGAACGTGCTGGAGCAGCACTACGCGGACCGGACGACGATGATCTGGACCGGCGTGTCCGGCGATTTCGCCGGTGTGCGGCAGAAGGAAGCGACCCTGCGCGTCTTCGAAACCGGCCCGGCGCAGTATTTCGTCACCTGGTACGAGACCGGGACCGTCGCGACGGCCGCGCACGGCGAGATCTTCGACGGTGGCTATCCCATCGCGGTGATGGCCGACTTCGGCCGCCTGATCGCAACGGCGGCCTACACGAACCCGCGCGAGGACGGCGGGCAGTACTTTCTCGTGGACCAGGCGACCATCGAGATCCTGGACAAACCGCATGGATGGCCTTCTTTCCCGGCGCCACGGGAAGGTTAACCTCGCGCGCTCCCCGGGTATCCGACGCGAATGAGTCGATCAAGCGTCGGGCACCCGTCCCGGTCGGCCACCAGGCAGCTCTCGGTCCCGCAGGGGGTCGCGCTGTACGTCGGCGCCGTTCTCGGCACCGGTCTGCTGGTCCTGCCGTCACTGGCCGCCAAAGCCGCGGGCCCGGCGTCCCTGATCGCGTTTTCGGTACTGGTACTGATTTCCGCGCCGGTCGCGGCGACCTTCGGCGCGCTGGCCGGACGCCACCCCGACGCCGGCGGGCCTGCCACGTTCGCGCTGCGGGCGTTCGGGCCGAAGACGTCGGCGGTGACCGGCTGGTGGTTCTATTTCGGCACCCTGGCGGGCATGCCGGCGGCCAGCGCGTTCGGCGCCACGTATGTCACCGAACTGATCGGCGGCGGCCGGACGACGACGATGCTGCTGGCCGCCGTGCTCGTCCTCGTCGCCATCGGGGTGAATCTGTTCGGCGTGCACCTGTCCGGGCGTGTGCAGTTCGTGCTGACCTGCTTCCTGGCGCTTCTGCTGGCCGGCGCCGTGGTCCTTTCGGCGCCGAAAGCGGACACCGCCCATCTCCAGCCGTTCGCGCCGCACGGTTTCGCCGGGATCGCGACCGCGATCAGTCTGCTGGTGTGGTCTTTCACCGGCTGGGAGACCGTGACTCACCTGGCCCCTGATTTCCGGCGGCCGAAGCGAGATCTACCGCTGGCCACGGGGATCTCCATTCTCGTCATCGGTGTGCTCTATCTCGCCGTCGGCGGAATGACGATTCTCGTACTGGGACCGCGCGCCGCGGACACCCAAGCGCCACTGGCCGCGTTGCTCGGGGAAGGGCTCGGTACGTCCGTTCGTGTGGTCGCCGCGGTGATCGCGGTCGTGGTCACGCTCGGCGTGCTGAACGTGTTCGTGGCGAGTATGGCGAAGCTCGGCGCCGCGCTCGGCCGCGACGGCGCGCTGCCGCGATGGCTGGGCAAGGGAAGCCAGGGCGGAGACGTGCCGAGGCGCAGTCTGCTGGTGGTGACCGTGGGGACCGCGATCAGCTTCGTCGTCGCGATCCTCACCGGTTTCGAACTGGAGCAGGCCCTTCGCGCCGAGAACGCCTGCCTGATCGGGATCTACCTGGTGGCGATGTCCGCCGGGGTCCGGCTCCTGCCGTCCGGCGGACGGCAGTGGAGGTTCGCCGTGATCGCGACGGTGCTCGTGTTCGGCGTGCTCCTGCTGGCGTGCTGGTACCTGCTGTTCGCGGCGGTACTGGCGGCGGGGGCGCTGATCTACTTGAAGTTCTCCCGGCGATCCGATGCGCGAGAGCGTTAGTCACGGTCACGGACAACAGGTACGCGCGCAAAGGCAAAGCCCGCGGCGCTCGCTGCTCCCATACTGGCCGTCCAGCCGAGACGAGGAGCACCGCATGAGCCGAGACGACACGTCGCTCGCCAAGAACGTCCTGGGCGTGCCAGGCATCGTCTTCCTCGTGCTCGCCGCGGTCGCACCCCTGACCGGGATGATCGTGATCGCGGCCATCGGCATCGCGGTCGGGAACGGCGGCGGAATGGTCGCGGCGTTCCTGCTGGCGACGGTAGTCCTGCTGCTGTTCGCGGTCGGCTACGCGCAGATGTCGCGGGTGCTCACGAGCGCGGGCGGCTTCTACGCCTTCGTGGTCAAGGGGTTGGGCAGGACACCGGGCCTCGTCGCGGGTTTCATCGCGATGCTCGGCTACAACTGTTTCGTCGCGGGAGCGATCGGCACGAGCGGGTTCTTCACCTCCACGGCGATCGACGACGTCTTCGGCCTGAAACTCGATTGGCTGTTCTGGAGCGCGCTTTCGGTGGCGCTGGTCCTCCTGCTCAGCCGGCGAGGGATCGCGGTCAGCGCGAAAGTGCTGGGCGCGTCGCTGATCCTCGAGGTGTCGATCCTGCTGATCATGGACTTCAGCGTGCTGTTCCGGCACGGCTTCTCGTTCGCCGCGTTCAGCCCGTCCGTCATGTTCCAAGGAGCGGGCGGTCTGGCGTTGTTGTTCGCCGCCAACGCTTTCATCGGTTTCGAGGCGACGGCGCTGTTCGGCGAGGAGGCCAGGGATCCGAAGCGGACGATCCCGCGGGCGACCTACATCGCGATCGGGTTCATCGGGGTGTTCGCCGCGTTCACGACCTGGGCCGTGGTGAGCGCGATCGGCGCCGAGCAGGCGCAGGACGTGGCCGCCGCGCATCTCTCGAGCGGGGATCTCGTGCTTTCGGTCGCCCAGGAGTATCTCGGTGGCCCGCTGACCAAGGTGATGTTGCTGCTTCTGGTGGTCAGCCTCTTCGCGGCGCTGCTGGCGCTGCACAATTCGGCCACGCGTTATCTGTACGCGCTGGGCCGGGTCGGCGTGCTGCCTCGTGTGCTCGGCAAGACCAGCCCGCGCAACGGCGCGCCGCGCTATGCCTCGATCGTCCAACTGGTCTTCGGTTCGCTGGTGGCGCTGGCGTTCCGGCTCGCCGGCCTCGACCCGGTCGCCGACCTCACCGCGAGCATGACCGGCTTCGGCACCCTCGGCATTCTCACCTTGCAACTGTTCGCGGCGGTGGCGATCCTCGTCTATTTCCGCCGGACCCGGGATCGCCGTGTGGTGAAGACGCTGATCGCCCCCGGGCTGGGCGCGGTGGGGCTCGGGCTCATCGTGACGCTGGCGATCGTCAACTTCCCGACGCTCGCCGGGTCGAGCAACGGCGTCGTCCCGCACCTGCCGTGGCTGCTCCTGGTGGTCGCGATGGCCGGGCTCGCGCTCGCCGGCTGGCTGCGGCGGTTCCGTCCCTCGGTGTACGCGGCCTTGGAAACCGACCTGGAACGCGAACCGTCAGACGTTGTTGGTCAGTGAGAGGTTGAACGAATAACGCGAGGCGCGGTAGACGTGCCACCCGTATTCCACGACCTTGCCGGACTCGTCGTAGGTGGTGCGGCGCATGGTGAGCAGTGCCGCGCCCGGCTTCTCGTCCAGCAGTTCGGCGTCCTCTTCGGTCGCTTGCCGGGCGCCGACGTTCTGCTGGGCCGCGTGCAGCCGGACGCCCGCCGAGCGCAGCAACTGGTAGAGCCCCTTGTCGCGCAGTTCGTCGTCGGCCGGATCGATGAGGCCGTCGGGCAGGTAGTTGTTCATGATCGCCAGCGGCTCGCCGCCGATCGAGCGCACCCGCTTCAATCGCCGGACGCAGGTCAGGCCCGGCGTCTCGAGATGTTCGATCGCCTCGTCGCCCGCGGGCTCGACCTGGTTCACGAGGACTACGGATTCCGGCTTGTCCCCGAGTTCGCTGAGGTCGTCGAAGAGGCTGCTCAACCGCAGCGGCCGGGCGACCTTGGTGCGGACGACCTGCGTGCCGACCCCGCGCTTGCGAACGAGCAGGCCCTGGTTGACCAGTGACTGGATCGCCTGGCGGATGGTCGGCCGCGACAGGTGCAGCCGCGCCGCCAGATCCAGCTCGTTGTCCAGCCTGGCGCCGTTCGGCAGCCTGCCGTCCTCGATGGCGGCGCCGATCTGGCGGGCCACCTGCGAGTACAGCGGTTCCGGGCCGTTCGGATCCACCACGATCTCGCCGGGCGCCCAGGGTTTCATGCGCGGAGCCTACCGCGACGAGCCACTATGACCTTATGTCCATATGTCTTGACAAGGTCTCCGGACGCTTGCGAAGGTCGAGAGACCACGCGAGCCGGGAGGTATGAAGGTGTCGGACACAGTGCGCCGGATCGTCACCGCGAGGGTGCGGGATCCGGGGGCCGTCGCGGTCGCCGCCGCCACCCGCGTCCGGGCGAAGTCGCCCTTCAACGACAAGGGCCGCACGATGATCATCGCCGCGGACCATCCGGCGCGCGGCGCCAACGGCGTCGGCTCCGATCCGCTCGCGATGGCCGATCGCGGCGAATTGCTCGACCGTCTCGGCCTGGCGCTGGAGCGCCCCGGGGTCACCGGCGTGCTGGCGACCCCGGACATCATCGACGATCTGCTGCTCCTCGGCGCCCTCGACGGCAAGACCGTCATCGGCTCGATGAACCGCACCGGCCTGGCGGGATCGAGTTTCGAGATCGACGACCGGTTCGCCTGCTACGACGCCGAAACGATCGAGCGGATGCGGTTCGACGGCGGCAAGACGCTCACCAGGATCTGCCTGACCGATCCGGCGACACCGAGCGTTCTCGAGAACACCGCGAAGGCGGTCGACGACCTCGCCGACCGCAAACTGATCGCGATGGTCGAGCCGTTCCTCTCGGACTGGGTCGACGGACGCCTCCGCAACGACCTCTCCCCCGACGCCGTGATCCGCTCGATCACCATCGCCTCCGCCCTCGGCCGCACGTCGGCCTACACCTGGCTGAAGCTCCCGGTGGTGAAGGACATGGAGCGCGTGCTGGCCGCCTCGACCTTGCCCGCCGTCCTGCTGGGCGGCGAGGTCAAGGATCCCGACGCCGCGTTCGCCGCCTGGCAGCGGGCGCTCGCGTTGCCGACCGTGCAAGGCCTCGTGGTCGGCCGCTCCCTGCTCTACCCGCACGACGGTGACGTCGCCAAGGCCGTCGACACGGCCGTCGGACTGCTGTGAACACCTGTGGAGGACAACGCGTGAAGACCATCGACCACTGGATCAACGGCGCCGCGACCACCGCGGGCTCCACTCGCACGGCCCCGGTGTACGACCCGGCCGTGGGGCACGCGCGGGCGGAGGTGCTCCTCGCGGAACCGTCCGATGTGGACACGGCGGTGGCTGCCGCGGCCAAGGCGTTCGAAGCGTGGGGCGATTCGTCGCTGTCACAGCGGACGAAGGTGATGTTCGCCTTCCGCGAGCTGTTGGTGAAGCACGAGGACGAGCTCGCCCGGATCATCTCCTCCGAGCACGGCAAGGTGATCGACGACGCGCGCGGCGAGATCGTCCGCGGCCGCGAGATCGTCGAGTACGCCTGCGGGATCGCCGACGCGCTCAAAGGCGGGTTCTCCGACCAGGTCTCGCGGGACGTGGACGTGCACGACTTCCGGCAGCCGCTCGGGGTCGTCGCCGGGATCACGCCGTTCAACTTCCCGATCATGGTGCCGTTGTGGATGCACCCGATCGCCATCGCGGCGGGCAACACGTTCGTCCTCAAGCCCAGCGAGCGGGTCCCGTCCGCCTCCCGGCTGGTCGCCGAACTGTACGCCGAGGCGGGGCTGCCCGACGGCGTGTTCAACGTGGTGAACGGGGACAAGGTCGCGGTCGACGCCATTCTGGAGCATCCCGATATCGCCGCCGTGTCGTTCGTCGGGTCGACCCCGATCGCCAAGTACGTCCACGAACGCGCGACGGCCACCGGCAAACGCGTGCAGGCGCTGGGCGGGGCCAAGAATCACGCCGTCGTGCTACCCGACGCCGATCTGGATTACGCCGCGAACCATCTCACGGCTGCCGCGTTCGGCTCCGCCGGGCAGCGCTGCATGGCGATCTCCATCGGTGTCGCCGTGGGTTCGGCCGGCGACGGGCTGATCGAGATCCTGAAGCGCAAGGCCGCCGAGATCAAGGTCGGCCCCGGCCAGGACGCGGGCAACGACATGGGCCCGGTGGTCACGGACGCCGCGCGGCGGCGGGTGATCGACTCCGTCGCCCTCGGGGCGGAGCAGGGCGCGACCGTGGTCGTCGACGGCCGGGACCTGCGAGTCGCCGGGCACGAAGAGGGATTCTTCGTCGGACCGTCCCTTTTGGACCATGTGACCACCGAAATGGCCGCGTACCGCGACGAGATCTTCGGGCCGGTACTCGGGATCGTGCGGGTGTCCACACTGGACGAAGCGATCGCGCTGATCAACGCGAACCCGTACGGCAACGGGACCGCGGTCTTCACCGGCAGCGGCGAGGCCGCGCGGCGGTTCCAGCGGGAGGTGAAGGTCGGGATGATCGGCGTGAACGTGCCCATCCCGGTGCCGATGTCGTACTACTCCTTCGGCGGGTGGAAGGACTCCCTCATCGGGGACAGCCCGATCCACGGTCCGGCGGGCGTCCGGTTCTACACACGGGCGAAGGTCGTCACGACGCGGTGGCCGCACTCCTCCGCCGGTTTCCACTTCCCGACCTCCAGCTGACGACCGCATTTCGTCCTCTGGATGCGGTACCGCATTCAGAGGACGAAACGCGGGGGGGGGTCAGCGCACTTCTTGCCGTTGCCGTTTCCCGACGATCCGCCAGCCGACCGCCAGCACCACGACCAGCACCGGGATCGAGTAGAACGCGATCTTCTCGGCGCCGTCGGAGAAGCCCATCAGGACCACCACCAGCGCGAGGAAGCCCAGCGTCGCCCAGCCGCTGTAGGGCGCCCACGGCATCCGGTAGGACGGCCGTTCCAGCTCCCCGCGCAGCGCCGCCTGGCGCATCCGCATCTGACAGAAGATCAGCGTCGCCCAGGTGGTGATCACGCCGAGCGAGGCGATGGCGATCGCGATGTCGAAGGCGTCCTTCGGCACCAGGTAGTTGAGCACCACGCCCAGCACGTAGGCGCCGGAGGTGAACAGGATGCCGCCGTAGGGCACGTGACGGCTGCTCATCCGGCCGACGAACTTCGGCGCCTCACCCTTGTCCGCGAGCGCGCGCAGGATGCGGCCGGTCGAGTAGAGGCCGGAGTTGCAGCTCGACAGCGCGGCGGTGAGCACGACCGCGTTCATCACGTCGCCGATCCCCGGGATGCCGAGGCGGGTGAACACGGTGACGAACGGGCTCTCGCCGCCGTTGTAGAACGGCCACGGCAGCAGCATCGCCAGCAGCAGCACGGATCCCACGTAGAACACGCCGATCCGCCAGACCACGCCGTTGATCGCCTTCGGCAGCACCTTGCGCGCGTCCTTGGTCTCGCCGGCGGCGATGCCGACGACCTCGATCGCCGAGTACGCGAAGATGACCGCCTGCAGCGTCATCAGCGCGATGCCGACGCCCGCCGGGAAGAAGCCATTGTGGGCGGTCAGGTTGTGCACGCCCGCGGTGGTGCCGCCGATGTC
The DNA here is from genome assembly GCF_044765885.1 of Amycolatopsis sp. NPDC102389. Classification (NCBI taxonomy): domain Bacteria; kingdom Bacillati; phylum Actinomycetota; class Actinomycetes; order Pseudonocardiales; family Pseudonocardiaceae; genus Amycolatopsis; species Amycolatopsis sp. NPDC102389. The sequence goes on along the minus strand of NZ_JBIWKX010000007.1, from coordinate 92,014 downwards.
GGCGCCGGTGAGCACCAGCCCGAGCGCGGTCACCAGGAAGACCACGATGGCCAGCACCTTGACCACCGAGAACCAGAATTCCAGCTCGCCGAACAGTTTCACCGACAGCAGGTTCACCGCCAGCAGTACGCCGAGCGCGACCAGCGCGGTGATCCACTGTGGCACGTCGGGCAGCCACTTGTGCACGTAGATCGCCACCGCGGTGATCTCCGCGATGCCGGTCATCGCCCAGTTCACCCAGTACATCCAGCCGGAGGCGAAACCCGCCCACGGCCCGATGAACTTGCGCGCGTAGGTGACGAAACTGCCGGAGGACGGCTCGTGCAGCACGAGCTCACCGAGGGCGCGCATCACGAAGTACGCGGCGATACCGCAGAGCGCGTACGACAGGACCAGCGACGGCCCGACCTGGTGGAGCTTGCCACCGGCACCGAGGAACAGCCCGACGCCGATCGCGCCGCCGATGGCGATCATCTGCACTTGGCGGTTGCCCAGTGCTTTTGAGTAGCTTTCACCTTTTTCGGTGAGCAGCGAGGAATCCATGGTTGCCAGACGCTAGAGCGTGTGCGGCACGTCACCCAACCTTGCTAAGGAAGACTTAAGGTGTGCGGGACATCACTCTGGCGGTTTTACGGGAATTTCCCTTTTCGATTTGACAAGTTCACCCGCGAACCCCGATCTTTCGCGCGCGAAGGAGCACTTCTACGCTACGGCCGTGGACCTCGCAGCGCTGCTGGACCGGATCGCCGACGACGTCGCGCCGGAGATCGGCCGCGGCTCCGTCGCGGATTACATCCCCGCCCTGGCCAGGGTCGAGCCCGGGCGGTTCGGCATGGCGGTGGCCGATGTGGACGGTGGGCTGCACGGGGTCGGCGACTGGGAAGTGCCGTTCTCCATCCAGAGCATGTCGAAGGTCTTCACCTTGGCGCTCGCGCTCTCCCACGGCGACGGGGTGTGGGAACGGGTGGGCCGCGAACCGTCCGGAAACCCGTTCAACTCGCTGGTCCAGCTGGAGAACGAGGACGGAATCCCCCGCAATCCCTTCATCAACGCCGGGGCGCTGGTGGTGACCGACGAATTGGCGCACCACGGCGACGCGGCGGAAACACTGCTTCGGTTCCTTCGCGAGGAAAGCGGGCGCGCGGACATCGGAATCGACGCCGAAGTCGCCGCGTCGGAGGCCGGGCACGCCGACCGCAATCGCGCGCTCGCGTATTTCATGGCGTCGTACCGGAACATGCGTCATCCGGTGCCCGCCGTCCTCGACCAGTACGTGCGCCAGTGTTCGATCGCGATGAACTGTGGCGACGTCGCGCGGGCGGCGGTGTTCCTCGCCCGCCACGGCGTGCGCAACGACGGCACCCGGCTGCTCGGGCAGAGCGCGGCCAAGCGGGTCAACGCGGTGATGCTGACCTGCGGCACCTACGACGCGGCGGGTGAATTCGCTTACCGCGTCGGACTTCCCGGCAAGAGCGGGGTCGGCGGCGGCATCGTCGCGATCGTCCCCGGCCGGTGCGCGATCTGCGTCTGGAGCCCCGGCCTGGACCCGCGCGGCAACTCGGTCGCGGGCGTCGCGGCGCTGGACCGGTTCACCACCCTGACCGGCTGGTCGATCTTCTGAGAGCCTGACGGCTCAGCTGCTCGACGGCCGCCCCATTTCGTGTCCCGGCCGTCCCTCGGTACGCCGTCGACGCTTGATCCGTTCTTCGTGCAGGTGCCGCCGACCGCCGGTCAGGTCAGCGGTGACGTCGCGCTCCATGTCGCGGTAGGCCGCGTAGTAGCCCTCGTCGTACTCCTCGATCACCTGGAACGTCCACCGCTCCGGCAGCACGTTGAGCCCGACCAGTTCGGTCTGGATCCGCTCCGCCCACTCGGCGTGCCCGGCCTTCCGGAGGGCTTCGACGGCCTCGCCGAGCGCGAAATCCGCGGTTCCCGTGAGGTGGTGGAAGGCGTACAGGTGGCCACGCGCCTGTTCGACCGTTTCGACGGCGAAGACCAGTTTCCCGACGGCGTCGATCGTCGCGTCGTCGGGTTCCGAGGATGAGTCCGGCATGCCGGTGAATGCCCCGGAGCCGGTGGTTCTACACCCCGCCCGCCGCGATCCGCGCGAACGAGCGGATCAGCGGGTTCTCCCGCTCGGTCATCCACGCGACGACCAGCGGGCTCGGGGGCATGTCGGCCAGCGACACCCAGGTGAGCCCGTCGGGCAGGGCGTGCCCGAGCGGCGCGATGCCGGCCGAGCCGTTCCACAGGACGGCCTGAAGGCATTCGCCCACCGTGCGCACCACCGGCCCGGGAGGCCGCTGGCCGACGGGCGTCGCCCCGTTCCAGTACTCGCGCCACAGTGGATCCGTGCCCTCCGGCAGCTGGAACCACGGCCGATCGGCGACGTCGGCCAGTCTCAGCGTCGCGCGGCCGGCGAGCGGGTCGCCGGAGCGCAGCACCAGCCCGACCGGATCCGAACGCAGGACCCGCACGGTGATGCCGGTTTCGTCGAACGGCGACCGGGTCAGCGCGACGTCGGCCAGCCCGGCGCGCAGGCCGGTGGTGGGATCGGTGAAATCCGCCTCGCGGAAGCGGATCGAGACCTCGGGATGCCGTCGCCGGAACGCCGCGGCCGGCCGGGTGCCCACCTCCCCCGCTCCGTCGGCCAGGGTGCCGACGGTGAGTGTCGCGGGGCCCGCCGCCTCCACCACCCGCGCACGGGCGCGTTCGGCCTGGTCCAGCAGGGTGCGGGCCTCGGCGTACAGGGTGGTCCCGGCGGCGGTGGGCTCGACGCCGGCGGCCGACCGGAGCAACAGGACGACCCCCAGGTCGTTCTCCAGCTGCCGGATGGCCCGGCTCAGCGGCGGCTGGGTCATGTGCAGCCGCGCGGCGGCCCGGCCGAAGTGCCGCTCCTCGGCGACGGCCACGAAGTAACGCAACAGACGAAGCTCCATCACCAGCGATAATACCCATCAGGTATCGGAAAGTGGAGATCGGACTTGGACGGCGATCGGAGACCGGCGCGAAAGTGGGGCCATGCCCTTCGAACCCCTCACCCACGAACCCGCCGTCGACCCCGGCCAAGCCCGGGAGATCGCCCGCGACCTCGTGGTGATCCCGAACCTCGGCGTCGACCTCGTCCCCAACATCGGCGTCATCGGCGGCTCGCATTCGGTGCTCGTCGTCGACACGGGGCTCGGTCCTCGCAACGCCGAGAAGGTGCTCGCCTTCGCGGCCGAACACGCCCGTGGCCGCAGGCTGTACCTGACCACGACGCATTTCCACCCCGAGCACGCGTTCGGCGCGCAGGTCTTCGCGGAGGAGGCGACCTACCTCGTCAACGGCGCCCAAGCCGCGGACCTGGTCCACAAAGGACCGGGCTACCTCGAGATGTTCCGCGGCCTCGGCGCCCCGGTCGCACGGGCACTGGACGGCGTCGAACTGATCACCCCCGACGTGGTCTACGACGACGTGTACGACCTCGACCTCGGCGGGCGGGTCGTGCGCCTGGAAGCCACCGGACGCGCCCACAGCAAGGGCGACCAGGTGGTGACCGTGCCCGACGCGGGGGTGCTGTTCACCGGGGATCTGGTCGAGACAGGGCAGTTCTCGATCTTCCCGTGGTTCCCGCCGTACGACACCGATGTCTCGGGACGGCGGTGGATCGAAGTGCTGGGACGGCTGGCCGCCGCCGGACCGGACCTCGTCGTCCCTGGCCACGGCGACGTCTCCGGACGCCGGATCCTGACCGACGTCCGCGAGTACCTCGAACTGCTGCGCGACGAGACCTGGAAGCGCCGCGACTCGGCTCTTCCCGAAGAGACCATCGCCGCCGAAGTCGAAGCGTTGATGATCGAACGTCACCCCGAATGGGAAGGCCAGGACTGGATCGCGAAGGGCGTCGGCTGCTTCTGTGCCGACCATTCAGGCCATGAGGCAGCAGGCACCGGTGAAGCAGCCGGGAGTGCTTCCGCTTGACGAGTTCTTCCAGTTGTCGAACTGGTCGATCACGACGTCGACGTCGGCCTGCACGGCCGCGCTGACATCGATGCCCGAGGCGGCGAAGAAGCTGCGGATATCGTCGGAAACGGTGGTCTTCATGGAAGATCTCCCTCGAACCTGCGGTGTTGGATACCGAAATCGTGCAGGTTCGCCCCCGGGTGCCGACAGTGTGAAGCGCCACGGACGACGTGTGGCTTTCGACTGCTCCACTCGTGTCAACCGGACGACGCGAGTGGAGCAGCCCGGCTATTTGAAGATGGCGATCGGATGGACGACGAGTTCGCCGGTTTCGGGGTCCCAGTCCTCGACCTTGCCGAGACATCGCGCCCGGAACGCGCCGGCGGGCGCGGAGTCTCGCAGATCGCTGGTCACACAGGTGAACCTGATCCGCCTGCTCCGCTCCGGATCGTCCGGGTTTCCGTACGGTGCGACGAAAACCGTCTCGGTGTCAGTCTGGGAACGCTTACGGAACAGGCCCTTCACGGAGACGAACGCCTCGACGCCGCGCAGCCGGGTCTTGAGCTGCCGGGTGCTCTCAGGACCGTCGGCCCAGCCGAGTTCCTTCACCAGCGCCCGGTTGTGGACCAATTCCTGCTTCGCCAGATCGACGTAGATGATGTCGTGGTGCTTCTCCAGTACCTTCGTCACGATGCCGATCACCGTGATCGGCTCGGCCTTGCGGATGTACCGCCGGAACTCCTCGTCGGTGTCGGTGCGCTCCGATTCCCCTTTCAGCGGGCCGAATCCGCCCGAACCCCAGAACCGCCAGCCCCGGCTCTTCCGTTTCTCGACCTCCTGTTCCAGCGCCTCGTTGTAGCGATGCAGCTGGTAGAGACCCATCACGGATTTCGTGTGCAGGTAGAAGCCGATGCCCCGGATCATGCCCTGATCGCCGTCGGATCGCGCGCGGCGCCAGTGCTTCACGAAAACGACGATCGCGACGAGGAAGGCGACCACGGTCAGCACCCAGACCGCGAGCCACAGTCCCCAGACGTCCCACCACAGATTATCGGCAGCCACGGATCTCCTTGAAGGCGTCGAGCAGGGATGTCGCGTTCGCGTCGACCATCCGGCCACCGGTGGCCACGGCCGCGCGATCCAGTTCGGCGGGATTCGCCTCGCCGAACCGGATGGTGTACGTGTGCACGCCGGAATCCCTTGGCGCGCGCAGGAATTCCTCGATACCGGGGCCGGTGTTGCTCTCCCCGTCGGTCATCAGCACGATCGAGACGGCCCGCCCGGGTTCGGCACGGCGATCGGCGCCGGCCTTCGCGTACGCCTCACCGAGCGCCGCCCAGATCGCGGTGTTCCCGTCGAACTCGTCGGCGGCGACGAACGCCCGCAGCCCGTCGAGATCCTGCGGGCCGTTGATCGTGAACTCCTTGTCCCCCAGTATTTTCCCGCCGAACCGGAGGACCGTGACCCGCTCGCCGCGGTAGAAGCGATCGAACCCTCCGCCCGGGCCGCCGCTCAGCCCCGCGAAGGTCGCCCGGAGCGCGGCGATCCTCGGCCCCTTCATCGAACCGGAGAAGTCCAGCACGAAGATCACGCGCCCGGGTGTCCGATCGGCGTAGTCGGCGAGGAGTTTGTCCACAACGGCCTGTTCGTCCGGGAAGTACAGCGAGTTCCCGATCGAGGCCGGCAGCCTCGGATCGAGCCCCACTTCGCCGGTGATCGGCCTGCGGAGGGTCCGCTCCATCAGTTTCTTCTGTGCCGCCGGGCTTCTGAGCCAGGAGACGACCTTGTCGTACACCTCCCGTTTTGCCGGGTCGAGCAGCAGGAGCGGGTAGTCGGACTGGACGATGCCGTCGCGCGGGTAGACCAGTTCCAACGGCGTCTTGAGCCTGCCGCTCGCGTTGAGGGAGAGCAAAGTGGACTCGTATCCGATGATGGCGTCCACGTCCTGGCGCTCGGCGAACCGATCGGCCACGGCGGCCGAAGTGTCCGCCGTCAGTGTGTGCCCGGTGCGGAAACCCTGGAGCTTGTCGCATTTCACGTCCTGGAGGCGCAGTGCCGCTCCAGTGCCCGCAGCGGCTGTCGCCACCCCGACGAGTGATGTGAGCCCGCTGGTCGACTTGGCCGGATCCGCCATCGCGAACCGGAAGCCGCCGCCCGCCGCCGCGTCGGCCAGATCCGCCCACGAGAGCTTCCCGTCCGGCTTGCCGCGGCGCAGCTCCGCCGCCTTCGCCGGGGTGATCCCGACGATGACCGGCGACACCATGGTCTTGGTCGCGAGCGGCCGTTCCCCCTTCTCCGCGGCCTGCCGGTGTTTGAGCTGGAAATACCGGTCGGTGGAAAGCCAGGCGAGATCGTGCGTCGCTTGCCCCGGCGTGAGGGAGGCGCTCGCGTCGACGGTTCCCTGGAAATCCATTTCCAGTTCGATTCCCGTTTCCTCGCGAAGGTCGTCGAGAATCGGTCCGAGATCAGCGAGCTCCGAACTGGCCAGCACGCGCAGTTTCACCTTCTGCCCGCCGCCCGTACAGGCGGTGGCCACCAGGAGCAGACAGCACAGGATCGCGAAGAGCCGCCTCACGGGCAGTCCCCGACGGTTTTGATCATCTCTTCCAGGACCGGACTGTCCGGCAACGGCGTGGTGCTGTCGTCGGCGGAGATCTCCGGGGCCGGCAGCCCCTGTTCGCGCAGGAAGTCGTACAGCCGCGCGCTTTTCGTGCTGCCCGCCGGGGTCGCGACGCCGAAGCCGAGCTCCATCGCGCGGCGCTGCAGATCCGGATCGAAGGTGATCAGCTCGCCGAGCCGTTCCGCTTCCGGTTTCAGCGCGAGGAACTGCGGTTTCGTCAGGATGTCGTCCTTCGGGTACAGCAGGACCCGGTCGCGGTCCGGCCGTCCGCTCTGCGCCTTGGCGCGCAGCTGCATGGCGAGGTACTGGTGCTCGTAGATGACGACGATCGGCTTGTCGCCCTCGGCGAGGTTCGCGTAGGACTCCGACAGATCCGCCGACGGGAAACCCTGCGCGGCGACCAGCGGTTTGACCCGGCCGGCCAGTTCTTTCGCGGCCGAGAGGTTCGGCGGCCCCGCGGGCGCGCCCGGCGGCCGCGGGTCGACGACCGGGACCTGGCGGCCGTTCTCCAGGAACGCCAGCAGGATCAGGTACGTCGCGCCCGAATTGGAGTCGCAGATGTTCGAGGTCTGGGCGAGCACCCTGTTCCCGTTCGCCGCGCCGAAACGGGCGATGCCGAGCGAGTCCCAGGTCTGCCCCTTCTTCAGGGTCTCGATGAACTTCCCGGTGTCCAGCGTGTAGTACAGCGGATCCTGCTCACCCGCCGGTTTCGTGGCGATCTTGTTGCTCGCCAGCGTTTCCGCGTAGCGGCGATAGGTGGCGAGGACGATCGGGCTGGTGAACGGCTGCCGCGCGGTGCCCGTCCACTCGTTCGCCCTGGACCGCCGGACGAGACTGGCGGCGGGCTCGCCCGACATGAACACGAAGTCGTACTGGCTGAGGTCGTGGGTGGCGACATCGCGTGATCCCGCCCTGGTCACGTGGACGCGGATATGGTGGCGCATCAGGATTTCCTGGATCCGCGCATCCTCGAAGAGATCCGATTTGGACCCCATCTTGCCGCGCAGGACCAGCGTCTGCTGGAACGGCACCACGACCGTCCCGCTCACGAGCAGGGCGACCAGGCCGGTCACGGCCAGGGCCAGCGCGGGCCCGAAAGTGCGGAGAAATCGACGGCGCAGAAAGAACGCCGAGGGCTTTGGTCGGATGGTCAGCTGGGGTTCTTCACGAAGCGAGCTATCGGTGGTCACCGATTTCCTCCCCGAATGTCCGGCAAGGCCATTTTACCGGGGTGCACCGACGGAAAAGCACGTCTCGATCCGGCTTCGGGACCCACCCTCACCAGGCCGGGAGGCCGGACGGTTAGGCTCTTCGGTGGCGAAAACCGCCATGCACCACGACGCCGGGAGATCTGAACCGCCATGCTGGACCGAGCAGTCATCGACGCCCTCTTCCCCGCCGACCTGCCCGAGCCCGAGCACTGGGAACAGCGTTACCCCGCCCGCGAGCTCCCCGAGGGCGCCAGGGTCACCCGCTTCGGCCCCTCGCCGACCGGGTTCGTCCACATCGGCGGCGTCTACGTCGCCACCATCGACCAGGACGTCGCCCGCCGCAGCGGCGGCCGCTACCTCGTCCGGGTCGAGGACACCGACCGCTCCCGCGAGGTCGAAGGCGCCATCGACCAGTTCGAGCGCGGCTTCGCCTACTTCGGCCTCGCCGCCGACGAGGACATCCACCGCGGCGGCGACTACGGCCCGTACCAGCAGTCCGAGCGCGAGCAGATCTACCTGACCTACGTCCGCCACCTGCTCCGCTCCGGCCGCGCGTACCTCGACTTCGCCACGAAGGACGAGCTGGCGGCGATCACCGCCCGGCAGCAGGCGACGAAGCTGCCGACCGGCTACTACGGCTCGTGGGCCATCTGGCGCGACGCCGACCCCGCCGACGTCCAGGCCAAGCTCGACGCCGGGGACCCGTACGTCGTACGGTTCCGCGCGCCGGACGACACCGGTGCCCGCGCCCGGTTCACCGACGCCATCCGCGGCCCGCTGGAGGCCGAGGCCAACCGCAACGACGTCGTCATCCTCAAGAGCTCCGACCAGAGCCCCCGGCTGCCGACCTACCACTTCGCGCACGCCGTCGACGACCACCTCATGCGGGTCGACCTGGTCATCCGCGGCGACGAGTGGATCTCGTCGGTGCCGGTGCACCAGCAGCTGTTCGACGCGCTCGGCTTCGAGCCGATCACGTACGCGCACATCGCGCCGCTGATGAAGCAGGAAGGCGGCAGCAAGCGCAAGCTGTCGAAGCGCAAGGACCCGGAAGCGAGCGTCGACTTCTACATCGAGTCCGGCTACCCGACCAAGGCCGTCCTCTACTACCTGCGCGGCCTCGCCAACGGCCGTCTCGCCGAGATGCCGCTCGAAGAGGCCCTGGCCGAGCCGATCAACCTCGACGAATGCGGTGTCGCCGGCCCGCTGGTCGACCTGGTCAAACTCGACGACATCTCGGCGGACCACATCGCCACGCTGTCCGGCGCCGAGATCCTCGAAGAGGTCCGCGGCTGGGCGGAGCGGTTCGACCCCGAGCTGAAGACCGTCCTCGACGCCGAGCCGGACCTCGCGCTCCGCGCGCTCGCCGTCGAGCGTGACGGCGCCGAGAACCCGCGCAAGGACCTGAAGAAGTGGAGCGAGTTCCGCGCCGTCTACGGCTTCTTCTTCCCGCAGCTGCACGCGGCCGTCGCGAGCCCCGACGACGAGCGGATCACCGCCCTCGGCGTCGCCCGCGAGGTCGTCCAGGCCGTGGCCCAGGACTTCGTCGAGAACTACCAGCAGCTCGACGACGGCCAGGAGTGGTTCCAGCAGATCCGCGAGGTGGCGGCGAAGCACGGCTTCGCGAAGAACGCCAAGGAGTTCAAGAAGAACCCCGAAGGCTTCCCGGGTTCCATTCGGGAGGCTTCGCAGATCATCCGGATCGCGATCACGGGCTCGACCCGGAGCCCGGACCTGCACTCGATCACCCAGGCGCTGGGGCGCGAGGAGACGCTGGGCCGGTTCTCCGGTCTCATCGGCGAGTGACTCGTTACACCCTGGGTCCGCGCTGACCGACGAGGGTCGACCGCGCCACGAATGTCCACAAAGGACACTTTTCGAGCCGCAAGTGTCCGATTTAGGTAGTATGCACGATGTCGCACGAGGGTCGTGAGTGGCAAGTGGGGTTCTAACCCTCATTGCCACTCACGACCTCGGTCAGGATCGTACAAATGGATATAAAACGGACGCCGCGCAGTCGAAGAGTGTCCCTTGTGGACAATCAGCGGCGATTAGGCGTCAGCGAAGAGGGCCCACGCCACGTTTGACTTACCCCTCAATAACCCGAAACGCCACTCACGACCAGTGACCCTCCAGGCCACCGCCGCGCTTGCTCGCCCCTGGAAGGTGTGAAGGCCGTGGTATTGCTGAGGCCGCGGTGGCGATCGTGGAGTCCGCGAAGGCCTGGCCAACCCATGGCCCTGACCGTCCCGCCGCTCACGAGGCTCTAGAACTGGTCGTAGAACGCCAGCTTGACGGCGACGACCGCCTCTTCGGTCTCCCGGAACCGCTCCCGCGCCTCGCCGGAGTCGATCAGCTGCACGAGCCGCAGTCCGAGCTGGTCGGAATGCGTCAGCGAAAGAGGGGACGCGGCGGCGAGGGGGCGGGACTTCGCGTCGTGCACGTGGTGCGGGTGGTAGAAGACGGACCTGTCGCCGAGCACCGGCCCGATCCGGCGCCAGAGTTCGCCGTACTCGACCGAGACCAGCACCTCGCCCCAGAACCGCAGGATGGTCAGGAGTTCGACGTCGGCGTGCTGCGAGTCGCCCGCCGAGGCGATCAGCTCCATGGTGGTGTCGAGGCAGGCCGACGTGGCGAGTGACTTCCGTGACCGCACGAGCACTTCGCGCGGGACGCCCAGGGCGAGGATGTCCGCCATCAGATCCTCGCGGTGCGAAGGTGTGCTGCCGGGCGAGGTGTTGTCCGGGTACTCCTCGCGGATGATGACGCGGGCGATCCGTTTCGACTGCTCGTCGGTGAGCAGGTCGATCGCCAGGTCGTAGGCCATGGTGAAGGCCAGCGACAGGAACCGACGCTGCACTAGGACCGTCTGAAGGTCCTCCCGCGAGAGATCGGTGACGCCACGCAGCACCGGGTGGCTCCGGAACCGCTCGATCAAACCGTCTTCGAACTCGTCGAGTTCGCGCATCAGTACACCTCTTGCTCAGAAACGGATCATGTCGATGCTTCGCTTCCAGCCGGCGAGGTCGACGTCGCGGCCGATGTCCCACAACGTGTCGAGCTCGCGCTGGATCTGTTCGCCGAGCACGGCGTCGTGCGTGCCCTCGATCTCGAACTGCGGTGAATCGATCGCCAACTGGCCGTGCAGGAACATGCTGACCAGGTAGCGCCCGTCGGCCTGGTACACCGAAACCGAGGCCTGCGAGTTCAACACCCGCACCTTCAGGTTGCCCTGACGCCTCGCCAGCCGCCGGTGCAGCCGGGAGAGTATCTCCAGGCACTCCGCGATCCTCGTGCTCACGAAGGGGCTGCCCGCGTCGTCACTCCGGCCCAGTGCCGCCTCCCGCAGCCCCACCAGCATCGAGTTCGGGTGCAGCAGCATGATGCGCACTTGGGCACGCCGATCGACGATCGCGGCTTCCAGATCCTTTTCCAGGCGTTGCAGGTTGGGGATCCAGGTGTTCAGGATCGTCACCTGTTTGGCCTTCGCGACGTGCGCGGCGAACTCGTCGTCCGGAAAGCGCTTGTGCACCTCGACCACGCCGCCGTAGTGCGACCGGCGGAGGCTCGCCGCGATGGTGTCGATGTCGAGGCCGGCGAGACGATCGCGGATGTCTTCCAGCGCGCGCAACGGGGTCAGCTCGATGAGCAGCACCACGACCACCCCGCTGACCATGATCAGGGTCAGGGTGGTGACGCCCTTCGGCGCGACCTTGTCGAGCAAGCCGAGCTGTTCCGTGATCCCGACCGCGAAGCCGGCCACCGCCAACCCGCCGAGACTGAGCAATTCGAGCCAGCGACGCATTCTGCGGAGCATTCACCCTCCGGGATCCGGCAGCCAGGTCCTCATGTTCCCACGATCGGAGAATCGATTGTGATCGGGGCCACCACGTCGGCGCGACGCTATTCCTTTCACGGAATTCACGAAAAGAATCGAATCCGGCACGGGAATCCGCAGCGGGGAGGGCGCACGTCACAAGGCGGGCATGAAACGCGCAAGCCTCGACAGACGACTTACCCGGCACGCGAGTAGGGAAAGTTGTGGTCGATGAGCGCTGATCGCGTTGTCCAGCTGCGCTGGGAGCCCCGCCGCGTGGCCGGCGACGGCGGCGCGGCTTTGTGCTACCCGGGAATCTCCATGATCCGGCGCGACGAAGGCGAAATCGTCGGCCGCACTTGGGTACCGGTCGGGGAAGAACCCACCTTCGCCGACGACGAGGCGCTGATCGCCGCATTGCACGCGGCCTGGTGCTGGACCAAGCCCGTCTAGTCGTCGCCGGACTTGTACCGGCGCTGGAGTTCCTCGTCCTGCTCACGCGGCGGCTTTTCCACCCAGCGCCCGTGGACGAGGTCGTTTTCCGTGTAATCGGCACGCCGCGAGGCCCAGCCCGGCAACATGATCTTGCGTGTCCCGCCCCGCCCTCGATCGCGCAGATCGGTGACGACGGCGACGCCGATCACCAGCGCCAGAATTCCGAGGACTATCCAGATCACGACCATGGTCCGCTCCCCCGCAGATAAGTCGGTTTCGCTCAGATTAGCGGCGAACGGCATCCGGATGGGCCTCATTTTTCCCGGCACCCGTCCGACGGAGGCGCTACCAGGTCTTTTGCGCGTGGCCGCAAAAGTGTCGTCTCCCTCGCCCGCATCAGGCAGGCTTTGCCGGGTACACGAGGGGGAGAGCATGCGAATTCAGCCGAGGAGAGCGGCACCCAGCGGGGTCAGGCTGTGGACCACCATCGCGCCATCACGCGAACTGGTGATCAGGCCGGCCTCGCGAAGGACCGTGGTGTGGCGCGAAACAGCGGTGGCGGAGATGCCCAGCCTGTCGGCCAGTTCACCACTGTGGAAACAGCCCGCGACGGCGTGCAGCACCGCCGCCCGGGTACGACCGAGCAGGCCGGCCAAATCCCGGGAGACCGGCGCGGCTTCGTGTTCGTGCGACACCGGGAAGACGACGACCGGATCCAGGTTCTCGTCCGCGAGTGCGACCGGGGTGCCCCAGCAGAAGTAGGACGGGACGAGCCGGAGCCCGCGCCCACGCAGGTGCAGATCGCGGTCGACGGGGTACCGGGCGGTCAGCAGCGGCGCCTCCCAGTGGAAGATCGGGCGGAGCGAGTCGAGGAGGCCGATCGCACCGCCTTCACCGGCCTGGCGGGAACGCAGCGCGCGGTCGGTGTCGACCCGGTTCCGCACCGCCGTCCAGTGGGGCGCGACCAGCGTGTCGTGCGCGAGGCGGAGCGCGTCCGTGACTTGGCGGAGCGCGGCGGGGTCGCCGGCGACGATTCCGCCCGTCCAGCGCGGAAGCCGCCGATCCCGTTCCAGTAAAGCGACTTCGTGACCGAGCCGCCGCACCGGAGTGCCCATCAGGGCGTCCAGTCCGGCGGCGAATCCGCCCGCCGATTCGGGTGGAGTGAGGAAATCCGGGAAGTACCGGGTGGGCGGGGCGAGCGCCAGGAGGAACCGCAGCGCCCCTCGGGAACCCTGTTCGCCCATCTCGCGCCGCACGCGGCGACGCCAGTGCGCGAACACCGGGATTCCGTCCAGGACGAGTTTCTGCATGGCCAGCACCGTTTCCCACAACGGGTCCGGTGCGCCGGCGACGCGGACGCGTGCGAGGTCCTGGTCGGTGAAGTGAATACGAAGCATGACGCCTCCCCCACGGAGTCGTCATTTATGTACCACAAGGAGGGGTTCATGAGGGGTTTCTTCGGCAGGAATCTACGGCGGATGGGTGCCGTGACGGCCGCCGCTTCGGTGGCGCTACTGGGATTCACGGGAGTCGCTTCGGCGGCTTCCGGTGAGGCCTACGCGTCGGGCACCGGGGTTTTCGGCTCCGCCAACTGGGTGTGGACCAAGAGCGGGTTCAAGACCGCCAACGTCGCGGTGCGGGACACCAAATGCGACGCGCACAAGGTCTTCATCTTCTTCGAGGTGAAACGGACGAGCGGGCAGGTCTACCAGACCACGCACCGCGAGAACGGCGGCGGTTGCGGAAGCACGGCTTCGTGGAGCGATCTCACCTATGACGCCGGGTACTACGTCAAAGCCGTGCGCGTGGTGAGCTGCGTCGATGGGGCAGGCTGCTTCCGGAGCACCTACAAGGACAACCCGCTCACCTGAGGCGAACATGACGGTGCCCGGTGTCCGCGAGGTTTCGCGGGCACCGGGCACCGGGGGCGGTCAGCCCCTGGCGTTCGGGTCGATCACGTCGCCCGCCAGCCCGGTGGCCACGTCGCCGAGCGCACCGGTGGAGTCGACGACGCCCTGACCGGCGGCGGTGGCCGAATCGACGGCGTCCTGGCCCGCGGTGGTGGCGCTCTCGGCGAGCCCCTGGCCGGTTTCGGCCAGCCCCTGGCCGGTCTCGGCCAGCCCACCGGTCGCCTGGGTGACCTGGTCGGCGGCGCCGGAAAGGTCGACGCCGGTCAGCTCGCTGACCTTGTCGCCCGCCCCGCCCAGAAGTTCGGCGGCCTTTTCCTTCAGCGAGTCGAACAGGCTCATCAGGGGTACTCCTCGGATCGGTCGTGCGAAAGCGGCTGAAAGTTCACCGTACAGGACAAAACGGGCACAGTGCGCGACAGCCGCCGCTCCGAAGGAGTGAGCGTTCAGAGACAGGGCGGCCGGTAGCGGTCGATCGAGAGGCCGCGGAAGTCGAGCTTGTTCGGGGTCTTGCCGACGAAGACCAGGCCGCGCGCCTCGGTGAGCGCCGAGGCGAACGAGTAGCCGGGCGTACCCAGCTCGGGCAAGGTCGTCCAGGCTTCAGGCTTGAAGCTGAAGAACTTCTTCACGATCTTCCCGCCGGTCGACGGCACCTTCGTGAGCCACTTGTCCCCGCCGCTCCAATGCGAGGCGGGACGCAGCTGGACGTAGAGATCGTCGGTCGCGCTGTAGGTCATCCAGAAACCGGCGGATTTCGAGAGATCGGCCTGCGCTTCGAACCGGTTCCCCAGCCAGACGACGACCACGTGCCATTCGGCGTTGAGGAAGGACACCTTGGCCGCGTAACCGCCGCGTTCGCGGACGAGCAGGCTGCCGGATGGCGGCAGCGTGGTGCCCTCACCGGAGGCGAGCCACTGCTGCAACCGGTCGATCGACGGGGTGGCGCATTCGCAGCCGTGCCCGCCGGACGCGTTCGCGACGGCACCGGGGCCGATCAGCGAAGCCAGGAGCACCGACGAGAGCACCGCGAGCGTACGAATCCTGGATCCTCCGCGCATTCCCGGAAGCTAGCACAGCGATCACCGAAAACCGCCCCACAGCGGTGAAAGCGGCGGTGATGCCCCGCTCAGCGGGAACTGTCCTTTATGGACAAGGAGTCGACCTCGGCGGCGAAAAGCAGTGCGGGGTCGAACCCCATGCCGGCGAAGTGCCCGGCGAGTTCGAGCGACAGGACGCCGTGAATACGGGTCCAGAAGATCACGGCGCGACGGAGGACCGCGGCGGGCACCGGCTTCCCGCCCGCCCACTCGCGATGCTCCTCGAGATGACCGTCGAACGCCGTCACCCGCCCGTCGTCCGGCTCCGCCGCGTGCACGTCGATCAGCACGGCCATGATCTCGTTCGAGATCTCCGTGGTGTCGCCGGGCGCACGGTAGCCGGGGATCGGCGTTCCGTAGACGAGCAGGTAGCGCTGCGGATCCGCCAGCGCCCATTCCCTGATCGCGTAGGCGACTTCGGCCACGCCGGCAGCAGCCTGGACGGCGTCGGCGAGGCTTCGGTAGGCGTCCCGGATCAGGTCCGTGATCAGGTCGTCACGACTCGGGAAGTACCGGTACAGGGCAGGGCCGCTCATGCCCACCTGTTTGGCGATCGCGTTGAGGGACAGCGCGGACACCCCGGTCGTGGCCAGCTGCTCCCACGCGTGCCGCTTGATCTCCGCGCGCACCTGGGCCCGGTAACGCTCACGCGAGGTCTCCACCGGCCGCTCCCTTCCGTTCAGTTAGAGGCTATCACTTTCCCTATTGACCCTCACGTGAACGAAGGAAGCGCCCCGAAGGAAGCCTTTCGCGAAGCCCGGCGCAATGTGGCGAGCACGGCGGGCCCCAGCACCAGGATCGCCACCGAGTTGGTGATCGCGCGGCCGGTGTCCCAGCCCGCCGTCGAGGTCAGCAGGGTGAACACGGCGAACCGGTGCAGATTCTCCAGCAGCGGGGCGCCGGGCACGTAGGAGATGTGCCCGTCGTGGTACGGCACTTCGGCGTCGGTGATGAACGGCCAGAACCACAGGTTCATCAGGAACCCGAAGACGTACGCGACGAAGATCCCGTACGCCACCAGCATCGCGATCTCCGCCTTGCCGGTGACACGGCGGGGCAGCAGCCCGGCGCCCATCCCGATCCACGCCGAGCACATCATCTGGAACGGCAGCCACGGCCCGACTCCGGCGGTCAGCAGCGCCGAAGCGAACATCGACGTGCAGCCGAGCACGAAACCGAAGCCGGGACCGAGCACCCGCCCGGCCAGCACCAGCAGGAAGAACACGGTCTCGATGCCCGCGGTCCCCGCCCCGAGGGGCCGCAGGGCGGCGTTCACCGCGGAAAGCACGCCGAGCATCGCGAGGGCCTTCGAATCCATGCCCCCTTCGGACATCTCGGCCAGCACGATGACGATCAGGATCGGCAGGATCCCGATGAACACGAACGGCGCGTCCGGGCCGTGCTGCATCGACTGCGGCTCGACGCGGACCAGGAGCGGCCAGACGAACATCATCAGCCCCGCCAGCGACGCGAGGCCGAGCACCGTCGCCGAGCGGGGGCCGAGTCGCACCGCCGGGGCCGTCATGGGACTTCCTGTGGCAGCGCCGAGCGGACCTCTTCGACGGTGAGCCAGGGTTCTCCGAGGATCTTCGCGATCTGTGTGGCGAACGCCGGGGAGCCGCCGAGCACCTCGCCGGTCGGGCCGTCCGAGACGACCTCACCTTCCGCCATCACGATCACCCGATGCGCGATCGTCGCGACGAACTCGACGTCGTGGGTGGCCACGACGATCGCCTTGCCCTCGGCCGTCAGCGAAGCGATCATCCGTGCCAGCGCCGCCTTCGCGGTGTAGTCGAGGCCACGGGTCGGTTCGTCCAGCAGCATGATCCGCGGCGCGGCCGACAGTTGGACCGCGAGTACGAGCGCGAGACGTTGTCCCTCCGAAAGATCGCGGGGATGCGACGCGGGATCGATACCCGGAGCGAGCCTGTCGAGCAGTTCGCGGCAATGTCCCGGCTCCGCACCCGATTCCGCGTCGGCGGCTTCGCATTCGGCGGCGACGGTCTGCAGGTACAGCAGGTCGCTCGCGGTCTGCGGCACCATGCCGACGAGCGCGCGTGCCGCGGCACTGGTGAGCGTCTTCGGATCCTTGCCCTCGACGGTGACCTTGCCGCCCTGCCGAGGGCCGGAGCCCTGCACCGCCCACAGCAGTGACGACTTGCCGGAACCGTTGCGCCCCATCATCGCCAGCACCTCGCCGGCGCGCAGGGTCAGGTCGACCTCGCGCACCGCGACCTTCGGCCCGTACCGCACGACGACCCCGGACGCGGCCAGCAGCTCCTCGCCCACGGGTGTGTTTCGCGCGGGCGGAGTCCCCAGGACCAGCGACGAAGCACGCCGCCGGGCGTCACGCACCGACATCGGCAGCGGATCCCAGGCGGCCAACCGTCCCAAGTGGACGATCGGCGGCGCGATGGGCATGTCCTTCAGCACTTCCGGCGGCGTCCCGTCGATCACTCCCCCGGTGCCCGGGACGTGGATCATCCGGTCCGCGAACGGGATCACGCGTTCCATCCGGTGCTCGGCCATCAGCACCGTCGTGCCGAGGTCTTCCACCAGCCTGGCCAGCGTCGCGAGCACCTCCTCGGCCGCGGTCGGATCCAGCGCGGACGTCGGTTCGTCCAGCACGAGGACCTTCGGATGCGTGGTCAGCACCGAACCGATCGCCACCCGCTGCTGCTGCCCGCCGGACAACGTCCGCAGCGCCCGCCTGCGCAGTTCCGCGATGCCCAGGAGATCGAGGGTCTCCTCCACCCGGCGGCGCATCACTTGCGGGCTCAAGCCGAGCTGCTCCATGCCGTACGCGAGTTCGTCCTCGACCGTGTCGGTGACGAAGCCCGCGAGCGGGTCTTGGCCGACGACGCCGACCAGATGCGCGAACTCGCGCGGCGGCCGGGACCGTGTCGTCACGCCGTCGACGGAGACCGTGCCTTCGAGGTGACCGCCGGTGAAATGCGGGACGAGACCGTTGATCGTGCCGAGCAGTGTCGACTTGCCCGCTCCCGTCCGGCCCGCGAACAACACGAGCTCGCCTTCACCGATGGACAGCGTCACGTCGGACAGCACCGGTTCGGCGCGGCCGTGATAGGTGAAGGAAACGTGGTCCAGTTCGATCATGTGTGCGCTTCTTCTAGTGTGGCGTAAGGAGGCTCGGGGACCGGGGTCAGGAAAGCGGGCAGCACGCCGATCAGTACGCCGAGCAACGGCACCCACGACAGCGACGGCCAGGACAGGCCGATCAGCGACGGGTTCACGTTCACCGGGTTCACCTCCGACGTCGTGAACAGGATGGCCGCGACGGCGATCCCGCTGACGGCGACGACGATTTCCGGCGGATGCCAGCGATCCGGCCGGTAGCGCGTGCGCTGGACGCGCTTGCCCGCCGACCAGAACCCGATCAGCCCGATCACGACCCCCACGGAAAGCACCGGCGCGGCCAGATATCGCGGCGTCGAACCGTCCAAAGTGGCGTAAACGCCGACGCAGACGCCGATCAGGCCGACGATCATCAGCGTTCCCGTGATCAGCCTGGTCCGCGCTTCGACCAGACCCGCGCGGCCGTAGCCGCGTGAGTCCATCGAAGCGGCGAGCTGCAGCGAGCGGGAAAGCGCGTCCTCCAGCACCGGGATGAGGATGGTGTGCAGCGCCTTCACTTTCTTCTTTCCCGAGCCGCCGCGCAGCCTGCGGGCCCGCCGCACCCGCAGCACGCTCTCGGCGAGCTGCGGGAACACCGACAGCGCGACGATCACCGCCGTGCCCACCTCGTACAGCGCCGGCGGCATCGCCTTGAGCAGCCGTTTCGGGTTCGCGAGCGCGTTGGCCGCGCCGAGGCAGATCACCATCGTCGCCAGCCGCATCCCGTCGTAGAGCCCGCCCAGCAACGATTCCGCGGAGACGTCGCCGAAGAGCCGGATCCCCGCCGCCCATTCCGGCAACGGGATCTCGGGCAGCCGCAGGATGATCGTGGATCCTTCGGCACCACCGAACACGACGCGGAAGAACACACGGATCGCGACGATGAACGCGCCCAGGTACAGATAGAGCCGGAACGCCAGCGCCCACGGCGCCTCACCGCGGCGGGCCACGACGACGTACCCGGCGACGGCCACGATGGTCAGCAGCAGCCACGGGTTCGTCGTGCGGGTCGCCGCGACGGCGAGCCCCAGCGCCCACACCCACCACGCGGCCGGGTGCAGATCGCGCGGCAGGAAGTAGGACGTCATCAAACTCCTTGCGCGCGTTTGCGTCTGCGTGCCATCAGGAATCCCGCCACACACAGCGCGAGCACCGCAGCAACCGCCGCCCAGGGCGCCCAGCCGCCCGCTCCGGACTCGCGTTCGATCACCGCGTTGACGTCTTCGGCGTTCTCACCGCCGGTGAACGCGACGTTCGACGACGGGTCCTGCGCCTTCGGCCGCGCCGATGCGCTCGGACGCGGCTTGGGCGGCGGTAGCGTGCCGGAACTCGGACCCGCGGCCGGAACCTCTCCGGCACCGGGTTCCGCGCCCACCGTCTGCTGTGGACCGTCCCCCGCCGGCGGTCGCTGCTGCCGCTCGCCGGGGTCGCCGGTGGCCGGCTTCGCCTCCTCGCGCGGCACACACGGTTGGCTCTCCGTGCCGGGCCGCACGGCGGAGACCCGCGGGACCGGGTTGCTCTGGGCGGTGGCGTTCAGGGAGAACGACCAGCCCTCGAACCCGCCCGGGATGAAGTCACGGTTCTTGACGCCCCACTGGCTGTAGTCCCAAGCGCAGTTGTTCGAGGCGTGCCAGTAGGACCAATAGGCCTGAGCCGGAGGCGTGTCGACGCACTGCTCCCGGTAGTTCTCGCGGCCTTTCATCGGGACGTTCTCGGTCGCGGACGGGCGGTTCTCGACCCGGCAGACGAACGACTCACCCCAGCGCTGGACCCCGGCGATCTGGAAACCGGCGCCCTTGATCGCGTCCAGCCCGGTGCCGCGCGTGGCCTGGGGATTGCAACGCACGATGGCCGTGCCGCCGAGCTGCTGGAAGTCCACCACCACGGTGACGCCGGTGGCGTCCTTGCAGAACCCCGGATATCCCTTGCCCTGGTCGACGGCGTACGCGGACGGCGCCGTGGCGGCGATCAGGAAGACCGCCGCCACCACCCCGAAGACCTTCCTCACGGGATGGCCGGGTTCCTCGGCGTGACGCCGGGCGGCGGGTTGGTCGTCGCCGACTTGTTCAGCGAGAACGACCAGCCCTCGAAACCACCCGGGACGACGTTGCGGTTGAGGGCGCCCGTGCTGCTGTAGGTCCAGGTGGTACCGGAGCCGTCGGCGTGCCAGTAACCCCAGTACGCGCCCGCGGGCGGGGTGGTGACGCACGCTTCCTTGTAGTTCGGGTTGGTCGACAGCGGGAGGGTCTCCGTCGCGGACGGGCGGCCTTCCAGACGGCAGACGAAGGCGAGCCCCCAACGCGCGGTTCCCGCGACCGCGATCCCCGCGTCCTGCAACGCCTTGATACCGGTGCGGGCGGTGCCCGGCGCGGCGTTGGGCGAGCAGCGGGTGATCCTCGGCGCGGCCAGTTCCTGGAAGTCGACCACCACCGTGACCCCGGTACGCGCGTCGGCGCCGGTGCAGATCCCGTCGTAGCCCTTGGTGGTGTCGACCGCGTTCGCGGGTGCGGCGGACAGCCCGATCAGTCCGATGAGGACGGACGTGACGGCGAGCACTCTTTTCATGGTGTTACCCCCTATTTCTTGGTGAAACGGCGAAGTACGAAGACGAGCGCGAGCACGGTGAGCAGGAGCAGCACGGCCAGCCCGACGAGTCCCCAGATGACCCAGGCCGGCTGGGCGTCGGACTGGGCCGCCGCGAGCGCCTGGGTGTCGGCGGAACGTGCCTCCGACAGCGGAAGGCGGACAGCGGGTGACAGCGGCGAATCCGCGGCGGTGAGCCAAGAGCGGCCCGCGACCCCTTGCGCGGCGGCCAAACTGGTCGAAAAATCGGTCTGACCGTCGGCTCCCTTGGCGAATCCGCCATCGGCTTGGACGAGTCCGCCCAGCGATCGCGCGGTTCCGCTCGCGTCGAGGCCGGCGGTCTGCCGCGCGGCGGCGACGGCGGCGCTGAGCGCGGCGTCCGCCTCACCGCCCTCTCCGGTCACCATCCCGTGGCCGTCGGGCCGGACGCCGAGCGCCCCCACCGCGGAGACGAACGCCGACACGCGCCGCTCGGTCCAGCCGTCCGGCCGCCTGGCGGTCGGCGCGGCATCGGTGTGCGGACGGGCGGCCAGCGCGGTGACCGCGGCGGCTGTCGCGGCGAGGTCGCCGGAACCGCACTCCGCCGTGTCGAGGTGCTTCGGGAAGGTTCCGTCCGCGCACTGGCGGGACAGGAGCAGTTCGACCGCGGGACCGGGATCGGCGGCGGTCGCGAGCACCGCCCAAGCGTGCCGCTCGACCGTCTCGTCGGCGTCGGCGAACGATCCGGTGTCGGTGAACTCGCCGTCGGCACCGCGCAGTTTCACCAGATCGGCGCGCAGCTGCCCGGCGACGTCCGCCTTCGCGAATTCGGCGACGAGCACGAGCTTCGCGAGCGGTCCGGCGTACGACGCCTCGCCCTGTTCGTACGGTGCGCCGTGGCCATAAGCCTTCACAGCTTCGGGCTTCAGCAGGAACTGCGAGGCGCGGGCGACCGAGTCCGGCTGCTGGTCCAGCGCCCGCAAGGCCAGCACGAGATCGGCGGTGGCGTCGTAGTCGACGTAGGTCTTGCCGTCCTCGGTGACCTCGACATGGTCGCCGCCGACTAGCCGGTTCGCCAAGTAGGCGCCGAGCCGGGAAGCCGGTGTCGCCGTGTCCGGGGTGGTGATCGCCGGTGTCCGCATCCGGACGCTAGCCGACGCCCTGGGCGTGCCGGGCTTCTTGGGCATGGGCGGCGCGATGGTGGTCGTGGTCGTCACGGGAGCCGGGTTTTCCGGGACGTCGATGGCCGGCGGCGGAACCTTGCCCTTCGCGAGCGAGTAGAAGCCGATCTGGGACAACCCGAGCGAGGCCTGGGCGCTCGCGCGGATCCAGGTGTCGAGCCCATTGATGCCCGATGAACGCGCGGCCGCGTAGGAAGCCGGGTCGTAGGCGATCGCGCCGAGCTCGCCCGCGAGCTTGTTCCCGGAGTCGGCCGCGGCGTTCGCCTGCGCGGATCCGAGGTACCGCAGCCCCTTGTCCACCGCCGCGTCCGCGCCGCCCGCGTCGGCGAGCGCTTGGAGGATCAGGCCGGTGCTGTTGGTGTTCGGCGCTTCGGTGCCGACGCCGCCGCCCCAACCGCCGCCGGGGCTCTGGTTCGCCTTGAGCCAGGAGACGGTCTTCGCGATCGGGGCGTCGAGACCGGCCGCGCCCGCCTTCTTCGCGGCCAGCATCGCCGAGAGGGCGAGGCCGGTGGCGTCGCCGTCGGTCGGGGAGAGATCGAGCGGCTTGCCCTCGTCGCACGTCGAGACCTTGCGGCCGTCCGGGGTGACGTGGTCGCCGGTCTCCTTCGTCGGGATATAGGCGAAAAGGACGCGGAAGTAACCCTCGGAACACTGCTGGGACAGCAGCTTGTCGAGGGCGAGCCGGTCGTTCACGCCCGCCGCGGCGAGGCCGATCACACCGAGCGCCTGGCCGAACATGTTCGCGTTGTTGCTCACCGCGTCGGCGAGAGCGGGATCCTTGGCGTAATCGCTGATCCGGCCCTTGTCCGGCCCCTTGCGCATGATCGCGCCCTGCGTCTCGGCGACCAGGTCGTAGCCGTCGAAGTTCCGGGGGTTCCGGCCGGAGACCTGGGCGGCGACCAGCGTCTTCGCCGCGGCGCCGCCGACGATGATCTTGTCGTATCCGGCGCCGGGAGCGAGCCCGTCCCAGGTGAAGTAGTCGGTGGCGTGGCCCTGCTCGTCGAGGAACTTCACGATCGGCTCGGCCCGCGCGCCTTCGCCCGCGGCGTACATCGCGAAGAGCACGTCGAGCATCAGGCCGTGGTCGGGCAGTGAGCCGCCATTGGGGTTCTCGAGTGTGCCGTCCGGCTTGAGTTTCGTCGCGAGCCAGCGGGAACTCGCCTTCGCGGCGCCGGGATCGTTCGCGGCCGTCGCCGTCCCGCTGAGCAGCGCGGCGATCACGGCGACGCTGACGGCGAACGCCGATGCGGCCAGGTACCCGCGGCGCATGACTCCTCCTTGCGGCATGGCGGAGGACAGCGCGAGACGCCGCGGTCACCCCTGTTTATCGCGACAGTGGTTCGTTCGTCCGCCCGTTCGGTATCCCGGCTCGCCCCGCGAAGGGCCTACGGTTGCGCGACAGCGCCGGATTTCGACCGGCTTCCCCGTCACGGGCGGCGGTGTTCAGTTGTCGAACCAGCCGAGGTTAACACCCGATCACCTCCGGCAGGCACCGCTGACCAGGTCGGTCGTCAGGATCACACCGGCTCTTCGCGCCCGGCGGTATCCCGGCGCTCGGCCGGGGTGAGACTCTTCGGTTCGTTCATCGCGGTCGTTGGGGGAAAGGGTTCTCATGAGACGTTGGGTTTTCGCCGTCGCCATGCTGTGCGGCATCGGGCTGATCGCCGCTCCGGCGGCGAACGCGGCCACCCGGGACAAGGCGGACGCGGCCGCGGGCTGGCTCGCCAGGCAGATGACCGACGGGGAAAGGTTCGAGGCCGACTTCGGCGGCCAGAAGTTCCCGGACCAGGGCCTGACGATCGACGCGATCTTCGCGTTCGCCGCGGCGGGGGCGTCGGACACGAACGCGGGCAAGGCGATCGACTGGCTGGCGAAGCCGGAGATCACCACCGGCTACGTCGGCGGCGGCACCGAGTCCTACGCGGGCGCGCACGCCAAGCTGCTGCTCGCCGCGCAGATCCGGGGGAAGAACCCGGCGTCGTTCGGCGGCGTCGACCTGAAGGCGGGTCTGCTCTCGCTGCTCACGCCGTCCGGCAGGTTCTCGGACCGGTCCGAATACGGCGACTACTCCAACGCCCTTTCGCAGTCGCTCGCGCTCCTGGCGCTGGAGCGCACGCCCGGCGGTGCCCCCGCGCCGGCCGTGACGTTCCTCGCGGGCACCCAGTGTCCGGACGGCGGTTTCCCGCTGAACTTCGGCGAAGCGACGTGCACGAGCGACGTCGACGCGACCGCGACGGTCGTGCAGGCCTTGCGCGCCACCGGTGACCCGGTGAACGCCGGCGAGGGCACCTCCTGGCTGGTCACGAAGCAGCACCCGAACGGCGGCTTCGGTTTCGGTACGAACGCGCCGAACGCCAACAGCACCGGCCTCGCCGCGGAAGCGCTGGCCGGGCACCGTCCCGCCGCCGCGATCAAGGCGCGGGAATTCCTGCGGTCACTGCAGTCCGGCTGTGCCGGCGCCGAGGCGGACCGCGGCGCGATCGCCTACGACACCACCGGCCTGAACCCGTCGACCGCTCCGCGCGCGACCGCGCAGGCGATACTCGGCCTGGCCAGGATTCCCCTGAGCGACCTGCACGGCGGTGGCCGCCCGCAGGCGCCGGTCCTCGCCTGCCCGTAACTCACGTGATCAGAGACGAAACTCGCGTGATTGGAGGCGTAACTCGTGTGTTACGCCTCTGATCACGCGAGTTACGCCTTCGATCACGCGAGTTCGTCATTCGCCGGCGGCGACGCGGCGCGCGAGCTCCACGCGCGACCGCACGCCCAGCGCGGTGAAGATGTTCCGCAGGTGGTGATCCACCGTCCGGTGGCTGATCACCAGCCGCCGCGCGATCTCCTTGTTCGTCTCCCCCGCCGCCACCAGGCGGGTGATGGCGTCCTGTTGCGGGGTGAGGCCGGCGAGCGATCGGTGCGGCGCGTCGACGGTCTCGCCGGTCGCGCGCAGCCCGGCGCGGGCCCGTTCGGCGAACCGGGTCGCGCCGACGTTTTCGAAGCCGCGCAGGGCATCGCGGAACTGGTCGCGGGCGTCGCGGGTCCGGCGATGCCGCCGGAGCAGGGTGGCGTAGGCGAACCGGGTCCTGGCGAGTTCCACCGCGCCGCCCGCCCGCCGGTGCGCCTCGATGGCCAGCCGGAAACGGTGCTCCGCGACGTCGGGATCCGGCGCGGTCAGCGCGTGACAGCGGTGGCTCAACGCGAGCCAGCAGGGTTCCGCGCCGGCCAGGGTCCAGCGGTCGAACACCTCCAGCGCGGCCAGGGCCCGCTCGGGGCGGCCGGAACTCACAGCGGCCTCGACGAGTTGCGGAGTGGCCAGCACGCGGATCACCGGCTGGTCGCCGGAGACGCCCGAGGCGAGATCTTCGAGCCTGCTCAGCGCGTCGTCGGGCCGGTCTTCGGCGAGGTCCAGACAGGCGTTCGCCCACGCGGCGACGGCGGCGGGCCTGCCGAGACCGCGTTCGGCGATGCCCTCGGTCGCCTCGTCCAGCTCCGGTGCGCGGTCACCGAGGAGCGCGGCGGCCAGCCCCAGCAGCGTGAGGTGTTCCATCCGCAGGTTGTGCGGCGCGCGCAGGCCGTCGCGGGACGCCGCCCGCGCACACGGGATCCGGTCGAGCGCGATAGCCGAAAGCGCGAGGTAGATCAGCGCCCACGGCAGTTCCGCGTGCCGTTTGCCGAGCCGCGCGCGGCTCACCGCCGCCGCCGCGTACTCGTGCGCCTGTTCGGCATGCCCGCGAGCGAAGGCCGCTTCGGCGGCCCAAACGGCTCCGGCGACGTCGGTGTCGGCCATCCCCTTGGCGACGGCATCCTTCAGCGGAGCGACGGCGTCTTCGTGACGTCCGGCGTAAACCGAGGTCAGACCGTGGAAATGGGCGGACACCAGCCCGTCGTCCGCCGGGACCGTCCGGGCGAGGGCACGGTAGCCGCTCAGGTCGCCGCCGAGCCGCCGCGCCTCGCCCGCCAGCAGGAGCGCGGCGGCCGGATCGGGCAGCAGTTCCGCCGCCGTGCCGAGTTCGTGGGTGGCGACGGCGGGATCGCCGTCACGCAGCTCGATCTCCCCGTGCAGCAACGCCACCGCGCCCGGTTCGGCGTCCACTTTGGACAGCAGCAGCCGGGCCCACCCCGGTCTTCCCGCTTGCCAGGCCGCGTCCGCCGCGGCCAGTAGCCGGTTCGCCCGCGTGGCCGGATCGGCGGTCAGGGCGGCGGCGCGTTCCAGGTGCCGCGCCGCGGCCGCGTGATCCACCGCGGGTGCCGCGGCGAGCGCGTCCGCGAGCGGCTCGGACGGCGTGGCCGTCGCCATCGCGCGATGCCAGAGCGCGTCCGGCCCCTCCTCGACGGAGGCCAGGCGCGCGTGCGCGGCCCGGCGGTCGGCCGGGGACGCCGCCGCGTACCAGGTCGCCTTCCTCGCGGAAAAGTCCATGCAGCCGGCGAGAAACCGGAGACGCTCGTCGAGCCGCATCGCCTCGATCTCGGCCGCGTACCGAGGCAGGCGATCCCGCAGGATCGGCGAAACCGGCTCGCGCCCGGCCGCCTGCGCGGGCGTCAGCGAAGCCGCCAGCGCGACCAGATCGGCGGGATTCCCTTCGCCCAGCTCGACCAGCTGCGGGCGCACCCCGGCGGGCACCCCACGGTCGCGCAGGACCTGATCGGCGGCGGAATCGCTCAACGGTGGCAGCTCGACGGAGTCGAACTCGTCCGATCCGGATCGCGACGCGAGCACCATCCCGACCGGCGCGCCCGCCAAGCGTCGGGCGGCGAAACCCAACGCCGCCAAGGACTCCGGGTCGACCCAGTGCGCGTCGTCGACCCAGCAGAGCGTCGGAGCCGAGGCGGCGCCGAGCCGGTCTCGTGCCTCCGCCCCGCTGGAGACCGACGCTCCGAACATCCGATGCAGGGCGCCGTACGGCAACGCGCTTTCGGCTCGCAGGCCCCGCACACCGACGACCCGGACGCCGAGAGTGGCGCGCAGCGCGGTGAGTAGGGCCGATTTGCCGAGGCCTTCCGTGCCGCGGACCAGCACGGCGCGCCCGGCCACCGACCGCAGCCCGCCGAAGAGGTCGTCCCTCCCCCGCAGCGGGTACACAGGCATCGGCGCCTCCTCGAGATCCTTCTCGATGAAACACCAGGCGCAAGTGTTTCACAAGGTTTTGCTCGGCACCCGTCCTTCCACGAGCGCTCCGAGCAGCGTCGACGCCGCTTCGAGATCGGGGGTCCGGGAGGCCAGGACATCCGAGTACAGGAAGGCCTCCCCCAGCCGCACGATGGCGTAACAGAGGCTGTCCAGGCCGACCGCGGGCACGAAGCCACCGTCCTCGACGTCGCGGCGCAGGAGCTCGACATGCGCGGCGATCACCCTCGGCTGGACACGTCCGTCCGGGTCGGTGAGCAGCCTGATCGCCAGCACCGGCTCGTCGTCGAGGAAACGCCGGAACCCCGTGCTCGCCGCCAGCACGGACCGGTACTCGCGCATGATCGAAAGACAGCGCAGTTCGCCGGCCGCGTTGCGCACCACGTCGCCCTCTTCGCGCTCCCAGGTGCGCGCGGCGGCCGTCAGGGTGCGCTCGGACAGGTAGTAGAGGGCATCACCGAGCAGGTCTTCCCGGTTTCCGACGCGACGGAACAGGGTGCTACGCGAGATGCCCAGATCGTGGGCGAAGGCGGAGGTGTCGACGCGGACGCCGCGATCGATCCACCGTGCCGCCACGCGGACTATGTCCTCGGCTGAGGGATTCACGATCGCCGATCGTACGGGCGCCCGGACCGGCGAGGGCGACCGCGGAGCAAGACTGGCGATTTCACCGATGCAGGCGCCTCCGCCCGTTTGTCACAGTCCATCACCACGGACTGTGTTCAACGGCGAACGGAGACGGCACCATGCGTAGTACGACCCGGATCCTTTGTGGACTGGCCACCGTCGCGGCACTCACTGTCGCTCCGACGGCCTACGCCGCCGAGAACCCCTACGAACGAGGACCCGACCCGACCGAAAGCAGCATCGAAGCCTCCCGCGGTTCGTTCGCGGTGTCGCAGACCTCCGTGTCGAGCCTGGCCGTCACCGGCTTCGGCGGCGGAACCATCTACTACCCCACCAGCACCGCGCAGGGCACGTTCGGCGCGGTCGCCATCTCACCCGGGTTCACCGCGACCCAGTCGAGCATCGCGTGGATCGGCCCGCGGCTGGCGTCGCAGGGATTCGTCGTGTTCACGATCGACACCAACACGATCTACGACCAGCCCGACAGCCGCGGCGACCAACTGCTGGCCGCCCTCGATTACCTGACCCAGCGCAGCACCGTCCGGTCCCGCATCGACACCACCCGCCTCGCGGTGGCCGGCCACTCCATGGGTGGCGGCGGTTCGCTCGAAGCGGCGCAGGACCGGCCGTCGCTACAGGCCGCGGTGCCGCTCGCCCCGTGGAACACGCAGAAGTCGTGGTCCTCGCTGAAGGTGCCGACGTTCATCATCGGCGGTGAGTCCGACACGGTCGCGCCGGTGGCCTCGCACTCGATCCCGTTCTACACCAGCATTCCCGCGTCGGCGGAGAAGGCGTACATGGAACTGGACAACGCGAGCCACTTCTTCCCCAACACGGCGAACACGACCATGGCCAAGTACACGATCTCGTGGTTGAAACGGTTCGTGGACAACGACACCCGCTACGAGCAGTTCCTCTGCCCCGCCCCGGACGACCGCACGATCAGCGACTACCGGGACACGTGTCCGCACGCCTGAGCGTCACCGGCCCCGGCGCACCCGCGCCGGGGCCCCCTTCCGCCGTTGGGAGTTCTTGCGTGACCTTGTCGACCTTCGAGATGTCCGGCGTATCGGTGACCTTCGGTGGTCTCGTCGCGTTGTCGGACGTCTCCCTGACCGTCGCCCCGGGCCGGGTGCTCGGCGTGATCGGCCCGAACGGGGCGGGCAAGACCACGCTCTTCAACGTCGCGTGCGGTTTCGTCCGCCCGGACACCGGCGGGCTGACCTGGCGCGGCACGGAACTACGGCGGCTGCGCCCGCATCACCTCGCCGGCCTCGGCATCGCCCGCGGCCTGCAGGAGCTCGGCCTGTTCGACCGGATGACCGTGCTGGAGAACGTCCTCGTGGGCGCGGGCAGGCACGCGAAATCCGGCTTCTGGTCCTCGTTGCTGGGGCTGACGAAGGACGAGAAGGCCTTGACGCAACGAGCGATGACGCAGCTGGAGGACTTCGGCATCGCCGACGTCGCCCATCGGTATCCTCCCAGTCTTCCTTACCCGATAAGGAAAAGGGTCGCTTTGGCGCGAGCGCTGGTGAGCGAGCCCGACCTGCTGTTGCTCGACGAACCGGCCGGCGGCCTGTCCTCGGCCGAGATCGACGAGGTCGGCGAGCTGGTCCGCGGCTTGACCGAACGCATGTCGGTGCTGCTCGTCGAGCACCATATGGATCTGGTGATGGGGGTCTGCGACGAGATCGTGGTGCTGGACTTCGGCAGGGTCATCGCGCACGGCACCCCGGACGAGATCCGCGCGGATCCGGCGGTCCAGGCGGCCTACCTCGGCGAGGAGGTGGCCGGTGCTGACCGTTGAGAACCTTTCGGCGAGCTACGGCCCGGTGCGCGCACTCGATTCCGTGAGCCTTTCGGCCGCCGAAGGCGAGATCACCGCGGTGCTCGGCGCGAACGGCGCGGGCAAGACGACGTTGTTGCGCACCATCTCCGGGCTCGTCCGGCCCACAGGAGGCCACGTCTCGCTCGGGGGCAGGGATTTGCGCCGAGTGTCCACAGAGGACCTACCGGCGCTGGGTCTCGCACATGTTCCCGAAGGCCGCGGCGTACTGGCCGAACTGACCGTCGAGGAGAACCTGCGGCTCGGCGCGCTCGGGGCACGCGGCCGGGCGACGACCGCCGACCTCCGCCGGATCTACGACCTCTTCCCCGTGCTCGCCGACCGCAAGAACGGTCTCGCGCACGTCCTTTCCGGCGGGGAACGGCAGATGCTGGTCATCGGCCGCGCGCTGCTCTCCCGGCCGAAGGTGCTCCTACTCGACGAACCGTCCCTGGGGCTCGCGCCCCGCATCGTGGCGAGGATCTTCGGGCTGCTGCGCGGTCTCGTGCACGACGAAGGCCTGGCCGTCGTGCTGGTCGAGCAGAACGCGCGCAGCGCGCTGTCCATCGCCGATCACGGCGTCGTGCTCAACCTCGGGCGGGTCGTCGTCCGGCGGGACGCGGCCGCGCTCGTCGCGGACGACGCCCTCCGGCACGCCTACCTCGGATTCTGAAAGGGAGCCCTGTGCAGCAACTGCTGACCACCGCGCTCACCGGCCTGACGCTGGGCGTGGTCTACGCCGCGTTCGCGCTGGCCCTGGTGCTCATCTGGCGGGCCACGCGGATCGTGAACTTCGCGCAGGCGCCGATGGCGATGATCACCACCTACGTCGCGCTCGTCCTGATCGACGCGGGCTGGTCGTACTGGGCGGGTTTCGCCGTCGCCCTGCTTTCGGGACTGGTGCTCGGCGCGCTGGTGGAACGGTTCGTGATCCGGTTCGTGTCCGGGAAACCCGAGATCAACGCCGTAATCCTGACCCTCGGGTTGTTCATCGTGCTGCACGCGCTGGCGGCGCTGGTGTTCGGCTCGCGGTACCGGTCGTTCCCGGCGCCGTTCGGGCTCACCGGCTTCCAGGTCGGCGGCACGACGATCGCGCTGACCGGGTTCGGCGTGTTCACCGTCGCCGCCGTCGGCGTGGTGCTGATCGGGCTCGTGGTGTTGTTCCGCGGCACCGATCTCGGCCTGCGGATGCGGGCCGCGGCCTTCGACCGGGACGTCGCCCGCCTGCTCGGTGTGCGGGTCGGGCGGATGCTCACCCTCGGCTGGGCGCTGGCCGCGCTCGCCGGTTCGCTGTCGGGTCTGCTGATCGCCGGCGGCGGGCTCGTCCATCCGTCCTATATGGACGGTGTGGTGGTGTACGGCTTCGTCGCCGCGGTGCTCGGCGGGCTGGACAGCCCGGTCGGCGCGGTCGTCGGCGGCGTCGTCCTCGGCCTGTCGCTGAGCTTGGTCAGCGGCTACATCGGCGCGGAACTGGTGCCCCTCGCCGCGCTGGCGCTGCTCATGGCGGTACTGCTGCTCAAACCCGGCGGCCTGTTCACGAGCGTCCGCGAACGGAGGGTCTGACGTGGTGCGCCGTCATCTGCCGGCCGCGCTCGCCGCGCTGGTCGTCGTCGTACTCGTCCTGGAGAATTCCGGGCCGTTCCTCACCGCACAGTTCACCACGATGGCGTATTTCGCGATCGCGGCGGGTGGTCTGACCGTCCTGACAGGACTCAACGGGCAGCTCTCCCTCGGGCATGGCGCCTTGATGGCCGTCGGCGCCTACTCGACGGCGCTCCTGCTGAAGACGGATTTCCTTCCGCTGCCGGTGATCCTGCTCCTGGCGATGCTGATCACGCTGGCCGTCGGGGCGCTCGTGGGAGTCGCCGCGGCGAGGCTGCACGGGCCATATCTCGCCGGGGCGACGCTCGCGCTCGCCGTCGCCGTTCCCGGGATCCCTTTGTTCTTCGGCGAAGTGCTCGGCGGCGAGCAGGGCTTGCCCGTACGGATGCCGGAGATACCCGCCTGGCTGGCGGACGCCGCGTACTTCGTCACCGGCCAGGACCTCACGTCGATCCGTTACCTCGCTTACCTTTCGTGGCTCGCGGTGATCATCGTCTTCGTCCTGCTGGCGAATTTGTCCCGCGGCCGCGTCGGACGCGACTGGCGGGCGGTACGGGACGAGGACGTGGCCGCGGAGCTGGCCGGGATCGACCTCGGCCGCACGCGGGTGCGGGCGTTCGTGGTCAGCGCGGGCTGCGCGGGGCTGGCCGGAGCGTTCATGGCGTTGTCGGCGCGGCTGGCGGCGCCGAGCGGTTTCGCGCTGACGCTGTCGCTGCTGCTGGTGTCCGCGGTGGTGCTCGGCGGTCTCGGGAGCCTCACCGGAGCGCTCGCCGGGGCCGCGCTGCTGACCTTCCTGCCGCCGCTGGTGACCGGCGCGGGGACGGATCTCGGCCTGTCGGACGTGCAGGCCGCGCATCTGGCGCCGTTGATCTACGGCCTGGTCACCGTCCTGATCGTGCTGCTCGCTCCCGCCGGTCTCGCCGGCGGGCTGCGGAAACTCATCCACCGGAGGAGAACTTCATGAAACGCTGGACCAGGGCCGTGGCCGTCTTCCTGGCCGTCACGGTCACCGCCGCCTGCGGCGCGGGCGGCAGACCCGAGGGCGAACAGAAGGGCTCGACGGTCGGCGTCACCGACACGACCATCAAGATCGGCGCGCATTTCCCGCTGACCGGCGTCGCCGCGCCGGGCTATAGCGAGATCCCGAGCGGTCATCAGGCCTACTACGACTACGTGAACGCGAACGGCGGAGTCAACGGCCGCAAGATCGAGTTCGTGGTGAAGGACGACGGCTACAACCCGACCACCACCAGCGCGGTCACCAACGAACTGGTGCTCAAGGAAGAGATCTTCGCGATGGTCGGCGGCCTCGGCACGCCGACGCACAGCGCGGTCGTCGACTTCCTGAACAACTCCAAGGTGCCGGACCTGTTCGTGTCGTCGGGTTCGCTGCGCTGGGGCGACGATCCGAAGAAGGCGCCGTTCACCTTCGGCTGGCAGCCGGACTACGAGATCGAAGGCAAGATCATCGGCGACTGGGTGCGCAAGAACCTGCCGAACGCCAAGGTCGGTCTGTTCCTCCAGGACGACGACTTCGGCCGCGACGGCGAGAAAGGCACGCGGCGCTACCTCGGCCAGCAGATCGTGGAGGTCGCGAAGTACTCGCCGGGCAACACCGACATCGCGCCACAGATCGCGAAACTCAAGGCCGCGGGCGTGGATCTGGTGCTGGGCTTCACCGTTCCGTCGTACACCGCGCTTTCGCAGCTGGCGTCGCTGAAGATCGGTTTCAAGCCGAAATGGTTCTACAGCAACGTCGGCTCCGACCCCGCGCTCGTCGGTTCGCTGCTCGCGCGGTTCTCCGAAGGCAAGGTGACCAACGGCGCGTCGCTCATCGACGGCGTGGTCACCACCGAGTACCTGCCCGGTGTCGACGCGCCGGACAACGCGTGGACGAAGCTGTGGCAGAACGTCTGGAAGGCGCACGGCAAGGGCGGCGACCTGACGAACTACCGGATCTACGGCATGGCGCAGGCGTACACGTTCGTCCAAGCGTTGCAGGCGGCCGGAAAGGACCTGACGCGGGAACGGATCGTCGAGGTGCTCCAGCAGTCCGGGAAGTCGTTCGAGGGACCGGGTCTCGCGCCGTTCCGCTACTCGGGGGACAACCACCTGGGCATCTCCGGGATGTCCGTGGTCGAGCTCAAGGGAGGTGTCGGCAAGGACCTGACTCCGGTTTTGGTGACCGGCCTGGGCGATGCCGTCATCGAGGCGAACGACTCGGCGGCGAACGACGCGCCGCCGCCCAACGGGATCCCGGGTCAGTGAGTGTTCGCCGGCAGAACGCGTCCCCGCACCTCGCCGAACCCGATCCGCGAGCCGTTCGCGCCGGGCGCGGTGCCGGTGATCACGACCTCGTCGCCGTCCTGCAGGAAGGTGCGTTCCTCGCCCTTGACCGTGAGCGGTTCCTTGCCGCCCCAGGACAATTCGAGGAACGCGCCGCGTTGGCGCTTCTCCGGTCCGGAGATCGTGCCGGAGCCGTACAGATCACCCGTGCGCGACGACGCGCCGTTGACCGTCAGGTGCGCGAGCATCTGAGCGGGCGACCAGTACATCTCGCGGAACGGCGGGCGGCTGACCTCCTCACCGTTCCACTCGATGGCCAGATCGATGTCGAGCCCCCACGGGTCGCTCTCCCGCAGGTACGGCAGCGGCTCCGGATCCGTCTGGCCAGGCAGCGGGATCCGCGCGGCCTCCAGCGCCAGGATCGGCACCACCCAAGGGGAGATCGAGGTCGCGAAGCTCTTGCCGAGGTGCGGGCCCAGCGGGACGTATTCCCACGCCTGGATGTCGCGGGCCGACCAGTCGTTGAGCAGGACCGCGCCGAAAACGTGGCGGGGGAAGGCATCCGGCGTGATCGGGGTGTTCAGCGGCGTTCCGGTGCCGACGATGAACCCCATCTCCGCCTCGATGTCCAGCCGCGCGCTCGGCCCGAACACCGGCGACGCGTCGGCCGGGGCCTTGCGCTGACCGCTCGGGCGCACGATGTCCGTACCGGAGACCAGGACCGTGCCGGACCGCCCGTGGTAGCCGACCGGGAGGTGCTTCCAGTTGGGCAGCAACGGTTCCGCGTCGGGGCGGAACAGCCTGCCGACGTTCGAGGCGTGGTGTTCCGAGGCGTAGAAGTCGACGTAGTCCGCGACCTCGATCGGCAGGTGCAGGGTCACCCGTTCGATCGCGTGGACCGCGCCGTCGGGAACCTCGCCGGCGACCAGGTCGCGGATCCGCTCGCGGACCGCCACCCAGCTGTCGTATCCCTGCGCCATGAACGGGTTCAGCGTCGGCGCGGCGAACACGTCGTCGCCGAGCGCCGCGGCCAGGTCGACGACGGAATCGCCGACACGCACGCCGACGCGCGGGGAATCACCGTCGACGGAGAACACGCCGTACGGCAGGTTGTCGACCCCGAACAGCGAGCCTGCGGGGATGTCGATCGTGGTCATGCCTCTCCTCGGGGCGCCTCGAGCAGGCCGAGTCCGGCCAGTTCGGTCAGGGGGTCGGTGATGCTGCAGGTGCCGAACGACGTGAAAGCCGCGCGGAGGGCGGCGACGCGATCCGTGCCCAGCGCCCGAAGCCGCCCGGCGATGACGTCGCCGTCTCGTTCGGCGAGAACGGCTTCGGCGTCGCCGCCGGTGAGGACGGCGTCGGTCGCGAGCATCAGGTTGAGGAAACCGTGCTGTTCGAAGCCGGTCTCCGGATCGGTGTTGCGAAGGGCGTGGTGCAACCCCGCGGTGGCCTTGAACGGAACACCCGCTTCGACGGCCGCACGGACCGCGGCGGCGAGTTCCGCTTCACCGGGATACAGGTCTGCCCGGACGCCGCCAGTGCGGAACTTCGCGTGATGACCGGTGCCGGAAAGGGCGGTCAGCAGCGGGATACGCCGCTCGTCACGCGGGATCTCGACGAAGACCGGCGCGGTGGCGCGGGAAAGCGCGGCGAGCAGTTCGTCCGGGCCCATCCCCTCCGGGACGGTGATCTCGAGCGCGTCGAGTTTCACCGGGAGCTTGGCGATGGCGTCGAGCACGCCGTCGAGCTGCGCGGGTCCGCCGGGCAGGGTCACCGAGACCGGCAGCGGGACCTCCCGGGCATCCAGCACTTCGGCGAGGTCGCCGAGCGCGGTGGCGGCGATGACGAGCGGCCCGACCAGGCCGGCGTACCAGGCGGAGACGTGCTCGTCGTGCGCCGCGACGGCGTCCGGCAGCGGGGCCAGCCCCGGCGGGAACACCGCGGCGTCGTCGCACAGCCCGGCGAAGAGCGCGGGAATCCGTCCGCCGTCCACCATGGTCTCCTCCTCGCCGATTTAGTTCACACTTTTACTACCCCTCGGGCAGCGTAGTCCGGTCCTCCTGGCGACGGGAAGGCCTACTTGCGGCTCCGGGTGCCGAACTCGGCGCGGCTGGTGATCAGCTTGCCCAGCAGCATCACGAGGATGCGCTGTTCGGTCTCGGTCAACGCGTTCGTCCAGCCGAATTCGCGCTCGTTGTGCTCGCGGAAGACCGAGACCATCTCCTCTTGCCCGGCCTCGGTCAGCGACAGCCGCACCGAACGGCCGTCCCGTTCGTCCGGGACTCGGTCGAGCAGCCCCTCCGCGACCAGCGTCTTGACCAGATTCGACACCGCGGCCCGGCTCATCCCGGTCAGCCTGGCGGCACTGGTCGGTTCGAGCGGTCCGGCGAGCCAGACCACGAACAGCAGGCGGAACGCCGACCAAGACCGCCCGCGCGGCCGGTGCACGGCGGCTTCGAGGTCGTAAGTCACCAGGTCGGAGGCACGATTGAGGGTCAGGAGGACCTCGGTCGCCAATTGGTGACGGAAGCCGTACTCGTGCGCGAGCCGCCGGTTCGCCAGCGCCACGAACGACCAGAAGTCCAGCCCGGCCGCATCCACGTCTTCCATCTCGGAACACTAACCCGGCTTCGCGAAAATGGTCAAAGTCGAAACTATCTCAACCCGGGACCTGCGTGATTGGAGGTTTGCCCAGTCCGCAAGCTTGATAATGGAGGTTTCTCCATGGCGAGCCGACCGTCCGCACCGGTTTGCTGGGGGCATGAGCAGAACGGAAGTGCCACCAGGGACCGCCAAGGCCGTCCGCGTGGCCGCAGGGGATCTGGTCCGGGTGATCGACGTCGACGGTGGCCAGGTCGGTGACGTGTTCGCGTTCCGGGACGGCGGCGGTACCGAACTGACCGAGCACCACAGCGCGGCGCATACCCGCGCCGGCGTCGACAGGCTGTTCCCCGCCGTCGGCGAGTCCTTCCTGACCGACCTGCGCCGCCCGATCCTGACGCTGGCCGGAGACACCTCGCCCGGCGAA
The DNA here is from genome assembly GCF_044765885.1 of Amycolatopsis sp. NPDC102389. Taxonomy (NCBI): domain Bacteria; kingdom Bacillati; phylum Actinomycetota; class Actinomycetes; order Pseudonocardiales; family Pseudonocardiaceae; genus Amycolatopsis; species Amycolatopsis sp. NPDC102389. The sequence goes on along the minus strand of NZ_JBIWKX010000007.1, from coordinate 55,614 downwards.
CACGACATGCTCATCCCGGCGTGCGACCCGGCCCGGTACACCGCGCTGGGGGCGCCGGGGCACCGCTCCTGCGCCGCCAACCTGCGTGAGGCACTGGCAGACGAAGGCCTCGGCTTCACCGGCCCGACGCCACAGCCGATCAACGTCTTCATGCGCGTCCCGGTCGGCGAAGGCGGACGCCTGAACTGGCTCACCGCGATCTCGCGGCCCGGCGACGCGGTGACCCTGCGGGCCGAGATGGACTGCGTCGTCGTGGTCTCCGCGTGCCCGCAGGACCTCGTCCGGATCAGCGAAGCCGGACTCTCCCCACTCGCCATCGAAACCGTCCACAATGGAGGAACCCGGTCATGACCACCACCGTCGAACACCCCGCGCTCGCCCCGATCGCCCTCGGCGGCCTCGCGCTGCGCAACCGCTACGCCGTCGCCCCCATGTCCCGCGTCTCCGCGGCGCCCGACGGCACCCCGACCGGCGAGATGGCCGACTACTACGCCGAATTCGCCCGCGGCGGCTTCGGCCTGGTGTTCAGCGAGGGCACCTACACCGACACCGCGGCCAGCCAGGGCTACCTCAACCAGCCGGGCCTCGCGCGGGACGAGCACGTCGCGGGCTGGCGGGTGGTCACCGCCGGAGTCCGCGCGGCGGGCGGCCGGATGATCGCCCAGCTCATGCACGCCGGGGCGATCTCACAGGGCCATCCGAACACCGTCGGCCCTTCGGCCATCCAGCCGCGCGGGGAGATGATGCGCGCGTACGGCGGTTCCGGGCCGTGGCCGGTCCCCCGCGAACTGACCATCGCCGAGATCGACGACGTCATCGACGGTTTCGCCGCCGCGGCCGTGCGTGCCCGTCAAGCCGGGTTCGACGGCGTCGAGGTGCACGCGGCCAACGGCTACCTGCTCGACCAGTTCCTCACCGACTACACCAACCACCGCACCGACTCCTACGGCGGACCGGTCAAGAACCGGATCAGGCTGACCGCCCGCGTCGTGACCGCCGTCGCCGAGGCCGTGCCGGAGCTGATGACCGGCGTCCGGCTGTCGCAGACGAAGGTCAACGACTTCACCTATCGCTGGCCCGGCGGCCGCGACGACGCCGAGGTGATCTTCGCCGCGGTCGCCGAGGCGGGCGCGCAGTATTTGCACATCGCCAGCGAAGGCCGGAACTGGCTCGAAACGGCGAAGCTGGCCGACGGCGGCACGATCACCGCGCTCGCCCGGCGGATCACCGGCCTGCCGGTGATCGCCAACGGCGGGATGCACGATCTCGCGCAGGCGCACGAGGTGCTCACCGGCGGGCACGCCGACCTGCTGTCGCTCGGGCACGGCGCGCTGGCCAACCCCGACCTGCCCGCCCGCGTCGCCGCGGCGGAACCCCTGGCCGAGTTCGACCGGGCGATGGTCTCCCCGACCGTCACGGTGGCGAACGCGCGCCGTTGGCGGGAGAGTCGGCAGGCGTGACCGAAGCAAGCTGGCACGGCGGCGCGGCCGCGGTGGCGACCCTGACCTTCGACGTGGACGCCGAGTCCCCGATCCTCGCGCGAGGACGGGGCTACGCCGAACACCTGTCGACCATGTCCCATCAGGCGTACGGGCCCCGGGTCGGGGTGCCGCGCATCCTCGACCTGCTCGACGAACTGGCCGTGCCCGCGACGTTCTTCGTGCCGGGCTGGGTCGCCCAACAGCGGCCCGGCCTCGCCGCCGCCATCGTGGAACGGGGACACGAGGTGGCCCACCACTCCTATAGCCACCGGCCGCCGACGACGATGACCGCCGCCGAACAGCGGGCCGATTTCGAACGGGGCATGGCGGTCTTCGCGAGCCAGGGCATCGAGATCAGCGGGCATCGCGCGGCGGGCTGGGAGTCCACTTGGGACACTCCCGCGCTGGTGGCCGAACACGGGTTGAGCTACGACTCGTCCTTGATGGCCGACGACCGTCCGTACCTGATCGAGACCGGGGCGGGCCGGATCGCCGAGCTGCCGGTGCACTGGTCGCTCGACGACTGGGAGCAGTACGCGTTCCTTCCCGCGCCGCAGATCGGTTCGGTGATCACCTCGCCGGTACAGGTGCTGGAGATGTGGCGCGCCGAGCTGGACGCGATGCGCCGCTATCGATGCCTGTTCAACCTGTGCCTGCACCCGTTCCTTTCCGGCAGGCCGGGTCGGCTGGAGGCCGTGCGTTCGCTCATCGAGTTCGGGCTCGGCCTCGGCGACGTCCGGTTCGCCCGGTGCCGGGACGTGGCCGCCGCGGCGCTGGCCGATCCGGCCTTGCCCGCGGAACCGTTGCGGCGCCTCGAAATCGACCCGGCGGTCTATCCGGACTGAGCCGCCTCCAAGGCCAGGAACAGGTCGACCCGGTCGGCGGTCCGCCCGACATCGCGGCCGGTCAGCTCGGTGACCTTGGCCAGCCGGTTGCGCAAGGTGTTGACGTGCACGTACAGCGCCGCGGCGGTGGCCGCCCACTGGCCGTCGTGGTCGAGGAACGCCCGCAGGGTCGTCTCCAGGTCGCCGTCGCGGACGCGGTCGTGCTCGCGCAGCGGGCCGAGCAGGGCGTCGGCGAAGGTGTGCCGCCACTGCTCGTCGTGCGACTCCAGCAGCAGCCGATAGCTGCCCAGCTCGGCGAAACTCGCCGCGACCGGCCCGCCGCGCCTGCCCCGGAGCACGCGGCAGGCTTCGCGGCTGCGTGACAGCGGCACCCGCAGTTCGGCCGCGCCGGAGACGGGATCGGCGAGCCCGACGACCACTCGCCCGCCGGAGAGCCGGTGCGACACCGCCGCCGCCAGCCGTGGCGCGAAGGCGGCGGGCGACTGCCTTCCCGAACGGAACGGCAGGACCGCGACGACGTCCCGGCTGCCCGCCGCCACGACCGCGGGCAGCCCGTCCGCCAGCAGGAAGTCCGTCACGGCTTCCGCCATCCCCGCCCGCGTCGCGGCTTCTTCCCCCGCGAACGCCAGCGCGATCACGGACAGGGGCCCGTCCGGATCGACTCCGAACGCCCGCAGCCTGCCGGGCACTTCCGCGGCGCGCTGTGCACCGGAGAGCACCATGTCCAGCAGCTCGACGGCGAACCGCATCTCGATCGCCTGCACCGCCTGGTGCCGGGCCACTTCGAGGCTGAGGTAGCGGGCGGTCTGCTCCAGCGCGTCCCGCTCCTCGCGCGTCAGCTCGGCCACGGGACGCAGGCACAGCAACGCCGCGTCCGCGTCGCCGATCGCGCCGACCGGGAACAACGCCGCCCGCGTCCCCGCGCCGAGATCCGCTTCCAGCGGCGGCGGATGACCGGCCAGCGCCTCCGCTGCGGCACGCGTCTGCCCGGCGTCCAGCTCGGCGCCGTCGGACGCCAGCTCGCGGCCCATCCTGTCCACGACCGCCAGCGGGAGCTCGTGTTCCCGGCGGAGGACCGCGAGCACCCCGGACGCGCCCGCGCCCCTCGACAGCGCCGAGGTCAGCTCGTCCCCTCGGCGCACCAACGACATCAGCGCGTTCTGCCGGTCCGTGGCCTGGATCGCGGCCGCGGCGCGGGTGACCGCCGTGAACGGCACCGCCACCGAGATCTCCAGCAGCGGCAACCCGGCTTCCCGGCAGGCGTCGGCGAGCCCCGGCGGGGTATCTTGTCGCTCGACGCGCAGGCCGAAGATGATCCCCGCCGCTCCGGCGCCGGCCACTCGCGCGACGAAGTCCGCCGGATCCACCCTGTCCAGCCACAGGCCGTTGGTCAGCACGACCTCGTGCTCGCGCACGTACGGCCCGGGATCGGGGAGCTCGGTGTTGTGCACCCACAGCACCTGCTCGGTCAGCGCCCCGTCGCGGCCGGGGACGACCACCCGCAGTTCGAGTGCCGGGTCGTCGACCAGGGCCGCCAGGGTCAGCATGACGGTGAATATATCCGGCCACGTACGTCCTTTATGGATGAACGCCCTGCTGTGGGCTGATCCGCTCACAGCAGAGAAACCGGCGGGCGGCCGGGCTCCGGCGGCATGGTCGGGGCATGACCGACTACGAGAAGCAGCCACTCTTCGACCAACGGCAACGGGAACGGTTCTTCAGCCAGCGCGTGCTGGTCCTCGACGGCGCGCTCGACGACGACAACGGGACGGTCCTCACCACCCAGCTGCTGTCGCTGGCGAGTGAGGATCCACGCAAGGACATCGCGTTGTGGATCCATTCGCCCGGTGGTTCGGTCCCCTCGATGCTGGCGATCCGCGACGTGATGCGGCTCGTGCCGTGCGACGTCGCCACCCTCGCGCTGGGGCTGGCGTGCAGCGCCGGGCAATTCCTGCTCTCCGCGGGCACCCCGGGCAAACGCTTCGCCCTGCCGCACGCGCGGATCCTGATGCACCAGGGCTCGGCGGGTATCGGCGGCTCGGCCGTCGAGGTGGAGGTGCAGGCGGACGATCTGCGCTACACGCGGGACACGGTGCTCGGGCTCATCGCCGACGACACCGGGCAGCCCATCGACCGGATCTTCGCCGATTCCCTCCACGATCGCTGGTTCACCACCGAGCAGGCCCGCGAGTACGGCTTCATCGACCACATCGTCGAAAGCCTCGACCAGCTCGTCCCCGTCCGCACCCACAAACTCGGCCTCGGCACGGAAAGGGGTGCGGGCGCATGAGCACCTACACCATCCCCAACGTCATCTCCCGCAGCCCCGGCGGCGAGCGGATCATGGACGTCTACTCGCATCTGCTGTCGGAACGGATCATCTACCTCGGGACCGCGATCGACTCGGGCGTGGCGAACGCCCTGATCACGCAGCTGCTGTACCTGGAGGCGGACAATCCCGAGCAGGAGATCAACCTCTACATCAACACCGAGGGCGGCGACCCCTCGGCGATGCTCGCGCTGTACGACACGATGCGCTTCATCAAGGCGCCGGTGGCGACGACCTGCGTCGGCCAGGCCGTCGCGGCGGGCGCGATCCTGCTGGCCGCCGGCGAGGCCGGGCACCGGTTCGTGCTGCCGCACACACGGGTGGTGCTGCACCAGCCCGCGGCGCAGGGTCGCGGCACCATCCCGGACCTCATCCTGCAGGCCGACGAGGTCGTGCGGGTGCGGACGCAGCTGGAGGAGATCCTTTCCGCCCACACCGGCCGCGCCGTCTCGGACCTGCGCCACGACACGGACCGGGACCGCGTGTTCGACGCGGCGGGCGCCGTCGCCTACGGGCTCGCGGACCGTGTCCTCGACGAACGCGTTTAAGCGGCCATCAGCACCGGCCCTCGCGGGCGGCGGCCGACCGCGAGGCCCGTGCTGCCGCCCCGGCTGATCGTGCCCGCGATACCGAAGAGCAGCTCCGCGAGGTCGAGCCCGAGCGCGCCGGTGACCGCGGCGATCATCTCGCTCGACGGCTCCTTGCGGCCGCGCTCGATCTCGGAGAGGTACTGCGGCGAGATCCCGGCGCGTTCCGCGACGTCGACGAGGCGGCCGCCCTGCTCCTCCCTCGCGGCGCGCAGGCTCCGGCCCAGCACGTCACGCCACAGCGGTTCCGGTTCGGGACGCTTCTGCTGGAAAGGGAGGATGTCCGCCATACGGTCATCGTGACACCGGGCCGGGGCCCGCGCGCGCCGTTCCGCTCAAGGCGAAACAGTGCCCCGGAACGCGCGCCGGTACGCACCCGGCGTCGTGCCGACCTGATCGCGGAAGCGGCGGCGGAGGTTCACGGCCGACGTCAGTCCGACGCGGGCCGCGATCACCTCCACCGCCAGGCCGGTCTCCTCGAGCAGGGTGCGCGCCTCGGTCACCCTGCGCGTCAGCAGCCATGCCCCCGGCGTGGTGCCGAGCTGATCGGCGAAGCGCCGGGCCAGCGTGCGCGGCGAGACGTTGAGGTGCGCGGCGAGATCGCCCACCGACAACGGCGTCCCGAGGCGGGTGCCCGCCCATTCGAGGAGACCGTCCAGCTCGTCGCCGGGCGGCGGGGCCGGGACGAACTGTGCCTGACCGCCGTCGCGATGCGGCGGCATGACCATGTGCCGGGCGACGAGGGCGGCATGCGCGGCGCCGTGGTCACGCCGGACGAGGTGCAGGCAGAGGTCGATCCCCGCGCCCGCCCCTGCGCTCGTTGCGACGTCGCCGTGGTCCACGTAGAGCACGTCCGGCTCCACCCGTATCAGCGGGAACTCCTCCTGGAGCTGAGCCGCGCGCGCCCAGTGCGTGGTCGCCGACCTGCCGTCCAGCAGCCCGGTGCGGGCCAGCGCGAAGACACCGGAACAGATGGTGACGAGCCGCGCTCCCCTGGCGTGCGCGCGCAGGAGCGCCCGGCGCACGGGGGCGGTCAGCGGTGCCTCGACCGGGGACCAGCCGGGGATGAGCACGGTGTCGGCGTCCGCCAGCGCGGAAAGGCCCCGCGTCACGGACATCGCGTACCCGGCCGTGGTCGGCACCGGGCCGGGTTTCTCCGTGCAGACGTCGAATTCGTAGTACCGCGGCACCCCGGCCCGCTCCGTGCCGAAGACCTCGGCGGCGATCCCGAGTTCGAACGTCGACTGCACCGGCCGCACCAGTGCCCTCACGCGATGCATGGCAGGAAAGTACCCCATGGTGTCTTCCCTGACACTGTCCGGCGGCCCGGAGGCCACGGCAGCATGGGTTCATGCACTCCGAGATCCTCGCCCAAGAGGGCTACACTTCCGTCTCTGTCAAGGAATCCCCCACGCGCGAGCTCTTCCCCGGAATCCGCCTCCGTCCACTGTGGACAGGAGCGGGCGGCGCGCACGCGAATCTGCTGGAAATGGATCCCGGCACCTCGTGGCCGCACCGCGACGTCCACGAACCGGGCCCCGAAGAGGTGTTCGTCGTCTCCGGCACCTTCAACGACGGCGCGCGCGACTATCCGGCCGGAACCTTCCTGCACGCTCCGGCCGGTTCATGGCACGTGCCCGCGTCGGCGACCGGGTGCACGCTCTTCGTCTTCTACCCCGAGGGCTGAACCGACAAGCCGCTCTCGGTCGCGAGGATCCCCGCGATCGAGACGGCCTGCTCGGCGGTGATCTTCGCGCCGCGCAAGGTCAGCAGACCGCGGACGCCGGACAGGCGCGAGCCGCGGAGATCGCAGCCGACCGCCGCGGTCGCCGCGAATTCCGTTTCGATGAACTCGCAGTCCACGAAGGTCAGCCGGGACAGGTCGCCGGAGAACACGGTCTCCCGGAACGAACATCCGGAGAACACGACCGAGCCCTTCACCCGCTCGACCGTCACCGAGGCGTAGTCGAACCGCGAGTTCTCGACGTACAGATCGGTGGCGGAGGTGATCGCCACCCCGAGCCCGATCGCCCGGCAGCGCAGGATTTCGACCCGGCGGGCCGACAGTTCGCGGATCGCCGCGTTGGACAGGTCGACGCCTTCGAGGACCACGTCGGAGAGCGTCAACCGGTCGAGCCGGGCGTTCGCCAGGCTCACGTCCGAGACGAGGGAACGCGCGATCTCGCCGCCACCGCGGGCGCCGTCCTGCTCACCACCGTCGAGCTGGACGGAGTCGAAGTCGAAATCGCCGTTGAACACGGCGGGTTCGCTTTCGAGGTCGTCGCGCTCGACCGAAGGCCGCCGCACCTTGATGCCGTCGAAATCCCGGAAGTCCACGAGCGGGACCGTACCTGAGGGCCCCGACAGCGGCGTACTCATCTCTCGCCGCCCGCGTGGCGGGTAAGACGTTATACATACTTTCGGCCCTGTTCAGGGTACGTCGTTACTTGTTCCGGCGTTTTCCGGTTCGCCCGGCGTCGAATCCGCATCCGGCACGGCGTCCGATTCCGGCAATTCGCGGCAACGCATATTTCGATCGCCCGACCGACCGGAATAATCGGATTTCTACCGGCACTTACCCCGCCATTACCAACACCTTGACTTGCTGGTCTTTTCGAGTGATCAACAGTCATGATCACCTTCGCCAAAGGACAACCGGTGAGCGATGCCGCTAACATCGCCTTGTTCCCCGGACAGACTCGGCTCGTCCTGTTCGCGCTGTCTGCCTCATTCACGACTTGAGTCGGGAGGTCGCGAGCGTGCGCTCGCCACGAAAAGCCAACGGAAACGGTTCCGAAAACCACCACAGCGAAGGCGCGGCGACCACCGCCCTGCTGCGCCTCGGCCGTTATCTCACCCGCGCGGAGAGTTCCGCGGATCTGCGTTCCGTCCACCTCACCGGCGGCCGGGAAGGCGACGTGTTCTATCGCGATCGCTGGAGCCACGACAAGGTGGTCCCGTCGACGCACGGCGTGAACTGCACGGGTTCCTGCCGCTGGAACGTCTACGTCTCGGACGGGATCATCACCTGGGAGAGCCAGGACCCCGACTATCCCTCCGTCGGCCCCGACAAACCGGAGTACGAACCACGCGGCTGCCCACGCGGCGCCTCCTTTTCCTGGTATTCCTATTCGCCGACCAGAGTGCGTTTTCCGTACGCGCGAGGCGTACTGGTGGAAATGTACCGGGACGCGCTGAAACAGCACGGCGATCCCGTCGTCGCCTGGGCTTCGGTGATGGACGACCCGATGAAGAGGCTTTCTTATCAACGCGCCAGGGGAAAGGGCGGATTGGTCCGGGTGAGCTGGGACGAAGCCGCGGAAATCGCCGCCGCCGCCCATGTGCACGCCATCTCCCGGTACGGCCCGGACCGGGTCGCCGGCTTTTCGCCGATCCCGGCGATGTCCATGGTCTCGCACGCGATCGGCTCCCGGTTCATGGCGCTGATCGGCGCTCCGATGCTTTCGTTCTACGACTGGTACGCCGATCTGCCGGTGGCCTCGCCGCAGGTGTTCGGCGACCAGACCGACGTGCCGGAATCCGCGGATTGGTGGGACGCCGCGTACCTGATGATGTGGGGCTCCAACGTCCCCGTGACCAGGACACCGGACGCGCACTGGATGGCCGAAGCGCGGTATCGCGGCCAAAAGGTCGTCGTGGTCTCCCCCGACTACGCCGACAACACCAAGTTCGCCGACGAATGGCTGGCCCCGCATCCCGGCACCGACGCCGCGCTGGCGATGGCCATGGGACACGTCGTCCTCACCGAGTTCTTCGCCGAACGGCAGGTGCCGTACTTCACCGACTACGTCCGCCGCTTCACCGACCTGCCCTTCCTGGTCACGCTGACCGAACGGGACGGCGCGTACGTCCCGTCGAAGTTCCTCACCGCCGCCGACCTGGGCGACACCGGCGCCGAGCCGGACTGGAAGACCGTGCTGGTCGACGACCGCACCGGGGAACCGGTCGTGCCCAACGGTTCCGTCGGCTTCCGCTGGAACGAACACGACCAGGGCCGCTGGAACCTCGATCTCGGCGACGTCGTGCCCCGGCTGAGCCTGCTCGCCGATCCCGGTCACCAGGGCGTCGAGGTGCTCCTCCCGCGATTCGACACCGACGGCGTCCTGTGGCGCGGGGTGCCCGCCGTGGAACAGGGCGGGCGGCTGGTCACCACGGTGTTCGACCTGCTGATGGCGCAGTACGGCGTGCGGCGCGGTGATCTGCCCGGCCGGTGGCCCGCCGGCTACGACGACCCGGCGGAGCCGTGCACCCCGGCGTGGCAGCAGGAGATCACCTCGGTCCCGGCCGAGCGGGTCACCCGCATCGCCAGGGAGTTCGCCGAAACCGCGGAGGCCTCCCGGGGCCGGTGCATGATCCTGATGGGCGCGGGCACGAACCACTGGTTCCACTCCGACACCATCTACCGGTCCTTCCTGGCGCTGCTCACGATGACCGGCTGCCAGGGCCGCAACGGCGGCGGCTGGGCGCACTACGTCGGGCAGGAGAAGGTGCGGCCGCTGACCGGGCACCAGACCCTGGCTGGCGCGATGGACTGGGTGCGGCCCGCGCGCCAGATGATCGGGACCGCCTATTGGTACCTGCACACCGGCCAATGGCGCTACGACGCGTTGCGCAACGACGAACTGGTTTCCCCGCTGGCGCCGGGGAAACTCGCCGGGACCAGCGCCGCGGACACGCTCGCGCAGTCGGCGCGGCTGGGCTGGATGCCGTCCTTCCCCACTTTCGACCGCAACCCGCTCGACCTCGTGGACGAAGCCGAGGAAGCCGGGCTCGACCCCGTCCGCCACGTCACCGCCCAGCTCCGCGAAGGGAAGCTGGGGTTCGCCGCCGAGGATCCGGACGCGCCGGAGAACTGGCCCCGCGTGCTCACGGTGTGGCGGTCCAACCTGCTCGGCTCGTCGGCCAAGGGGCACGAATACTTCCTGCGCCATCTGCTCGGCACCGACGCGAACCTGCGTGGCGACGAGGCCCCGCCGGACGCGCGGCCGAAATCCGTGAAATGGCACGACACCACCCCAGTCGGCAAATTGGATCTTATGCTGGCAATCGATTACCGGATGACCAGCACGACCCTGTTCGCGGATCTCGTGCTGCCCGCCGCGACCTGGTACGAAAAGCACGACCTCTCGTCGACGGACATGCATCCCTTCGTGCATTCGTTCAACGCCGCCGTCGATCCGCCGTGGCAGACCCGCACCGACTTCGAGGCGTTCCACACCATCGCGAAACGGTTCAGCCGGCTCGCCGAGAAGCATCTCGGCGTACGCAACGACCTCGTCGCCACCCCGATGACGCACGACACCCCCGGCGAAACGGCGCAGCCGGGCGGGGTCGTCCGAGACTGGCGTGACGGCGACGTCGAACCGATCCCGGGTGTCACGATGCCGCGGCTGACCGTCGTCGAACGTGACTATCCCGCCGTGGCGGCGAAACTGGGCGCGCTCGGGCCGCTGCTGGAGAAGCTGGGCGCCACCAGCAAGGGCCTCACCTACGACGTCGGCGAGGAAGTGAACTGGCTGCGCGCGAAGAACGGCGTCGCGACGACAGGCGCCGCGCAGGGGCAGGCGCTGATCGACACCGACATCAAGGCCGCGGACGCCGTGCTCGCGCTTTCGGGCACCACCAACGGACGGCTGGCCACCCAGGGCTTCCGCGAGCTCGAGAAGCGCGTCGGCACCGAACTGGCGCATCTTTCCGCCGAACACGAAGGCAAGAAGATCACGTTCGCCGACACCCGGTCGCGCCCGGCGGCGGTGATCACCAGCCCGGAATGGTCCGGCAGCGAGAGCGGCGGACGACGCTATTCGGCGTTCGTGATCAACGTCGAACACGGGAAACCGTGGCATACCCTGACCGGCCGTCAGCATTTCTTCCTGGACCACGACTGGATGCACGAACTCGGCGAGGCACTGCCGGTCTACCGGCCTCCGCTGGGCTCACAGCATCTCTCCGGCGGATCGGGTGACGCCGCCGAAGTCACCGTGCGCTATCTGACCCCGCACAGCAAATGGTCGATCCATTCGACGTACCAGGACAACCTGCACATGCTCACGCTGTCCCGCGGCGGGCAGGGGATCTGGATGAGCCCGGCGGACGCGGAGGCCATCGGGGCCAAGGACAACGACTGGATCGAGGCGGTCAACCGCAACGGCGTCGTGGTGGCCCGCGCGATCGTCTCCCACCGGATGCCGGCGGGCACCGTTTTCCTTTACCACGCCCAGGATCGGGCCGTGAACGTACCGCGCAGCGAGGCCACCGGGAAACGCGGCGGCACGCACAACTCGCTGACCCGGCTGCTGCTCAAACCCACCCATCTCATCGGCGGCTACGCCCAGCTCTCCTTCGGCTTCAACTATCTGGGCCCCACCGGCAACCAGCGCGACGAGGTCACCGTGATCCGCCGCCGTTCCCAGGAGGTGCGTTACTGATGCGGGTCATGGCACAGCTGGCCATGGTGATGAACCTCGACAAGTGCATCGGCTGCCACACCTGTTCGGTGACCTGCAAACAGGCATGGACGAACCGGGCGGGCACCGAATACGCCTGGTTCAACAACGTGGAAACCCGGCCGGGGCAAGGATATCCGCGCCGCTACGAGGATCAGGAGCGCTGGAAGGGCGGCTGGGAGCGGACGGCGAAAGGCAGGCTGCGGCTGCGAGCGGGCGGGCGGCTGACCAAGCTCGCGAAACTGTTCGCCAACCCGGAGCTGCCGGAGATCTCCGACTATTACGAGCCGTGGACCTACGACTACGCCACCCTGATCGAGGCGCCGCTGGGTGACGACGTGCCCACCGCCGCGCCCCGGTCGGCCATCACCGGCGAGCCCACGCAGCCGTCCTGGGGGCCGAACTGGGACGACGACCTCGGCGGGTCGACCGAACACGGCGTCAAGGACCCGATCGCGGAAAAGCTGCGTGACGAACTCGGGATCCGGATCAAATTCGAGTTCGAGCAGAGCTTTATGTTCTACCTGCCGAGGATCTGCGAACACTGTCTCAATCCGTCCTGTGTGGCCAGTTGCCCGTCCGGCGCGATGTACAAACGCGAGGAGGACGGGATCGTGCTGGTCGACCAGGACCAGTGCCGCGGCTGGCGGATGTGCGTCACCGGCTGCCCGTACAAGAAGGTGTACTTCAACCACAAGACCGGCAAGGCCGAGAAGTGCACCTTCTGCTATCCCAGGGTGGAGGCCGGGCAGCCGACGGTGTGCGCGGAAACCTGCGTCGGACGGCTGCGCTACATCGGAGTCCTGCTCTACGACGCCGACAAGGTCACCGCGGCCGCGTCCGTCGCGGACGAGCACGACCTGTACCCCGCGCAGCTCGATCTCCTGCTCGATCCGCACGATCCCGCGGTGATCCGGGCCGCCGAGGCGGCGGGCGTCCCGCACGACTGGCTCACCGCGGCCCGGCGTTCCCCGGTGTACCAGCTGATCCACGACTACCGGCTGGCGCTGCCGCTGCATCCGGAGTACCGCACGATGCCGATGGTCTGGTACATCCCGCCGCTGTCGCCGGTGGTCGACGCGGTCAGCGGCAGCGGCCACGACGGCGAGCACCGCGACAACCTGTTCGGTGCCATCGACGCCCTGCGCATCCCGGTCGAGTACCTGGCCGAACTGTTCACCGCCGGGGACACCGCGCCGGTCCGGCGTTCCCTGCGGCGGCTGGCGGCGATGCGGTCGTACATGCGTGCGGTAAACCTCGGCCAGGAGACCGACGAGGACATCCCGGCCTCCGTCGGCCTCACCGGCGAGCAGATCTTCGCCATGCACCGGCTGCTCGCGCTGGCCAAGTACGACGAGCGCTATGTCATCCCCACCGCGGGCGTCGGGCAGGCCCACGATCTGGAGGGCATCGCCACCCGGTGCAGCCTCGACGGCGACGGCGGTCCGGGCATGGGCGGCGGCGAGTCCACAGTGGACTTGGTCAGCTGGGACGACGGCGCCCGGCCGGACGCGCTGTTCCCGACCCTGCGAGGGCAGAACCCGTGAAGCTCCTCCGTCCCCGTGCCTCGCGGGATCACGCGGCCGTGCGCCAGATCGCCGGCTGGTGCCTGCAGTATCCCGACGAAGCCGTCCTGGGCAAACTCGGTCTGCTGCGCGCCTGTCTCGACGAGACCACCGGCCCCGGCCACGCCGAACTCTCCCGCACGGTGGCCTATCTCGAACAGGGCGATCCCGGCGAGCTGGCGTCGCATTACATCGAGGTCTTCGACCGGAAACCGCGGCGGACCCTGCATTTGAGCTGGTTTCTCGACGGCGACACCCGCCGCCGCGGCGAGACACTGGCCGCCCTGCGCCGGTTCTACCGCACGCACGGGTTCGCGCCCGCGGAGAACGAGCTGCCGGATTTCCTGCCCGTGATCCTGGAGTTCGCCGCCGCGGCGGCGCCCGGCGCCGCCGGTCAGGTGCTCACCCGTTTCCATCCCGCGCTGGAACTCCTGCACCGCAACATGTCCATTATGGACACTCCGTATCGCGACGCCGTTGCGGCGGTGCTGGCCACGCTGCCCGCCGTCCCCGCGCCGCCGCCCGCCGAACCCCCGGCCGAGCTGGTCGGCCTCGACCCGTTCCCCACCGGCGCCGGAGGTGGCCGATGAGTTCCGGACTGGACCTGCTGTTGTGGGGCGCCGCGCCCTACCTGTCGATCGCGTTGCTGGTCTTCGGCACGATCTGGCGCTACCGGCACGACAAATTCGGCTGGACCACCCGGTCGAGCCAGCTCCACGAGGCCAAGCTCCTGCGGGTGGCCAGCCCGGTGTTCCACATCGGACTGCTGATGGTGATCGGCGGCCACGTGCTCGGCCTGCTCGTGCCGAAGGGTGTCACCGAGTTCGCCGGACTCGACGAACACGGCTATCACCTGATTTCGCTCGGCATGGGCACCCTCGCCGGACTGGTCGCCGTCGGCGGGCTCGGTCTGCTGCTGTGGCGGCGGATCCGGGTGCCGGCGGTGCGCGGCGCCACCTCGGTCAGCGATCGGTACATGTACGTGGTGCTCGTGCTGGTGATGCTCGCCGGACTGGCGACCACCGTGGTCGACAACGGCATCCGCGGCGGCTACGACTACCGCGAGACGGTCGCGCCGTGGTTCCGCGGCATCCTGCTCCTCGATCCTCAGCCGGAGCTGATGGCGTCGGCACCGCTGGACTACCGGATGCATGTCGCGCTGGGCATGGTGTTGTTCGCGCTGTGGCCGTTTTCCCGTCTGGTGCACGCTTTCAGCGCGCCGGTGCGGTACCTGCTCCGCCCGTACGTGGTCTACCGGCGCCGCGCCCCCGGCGGTGTCGGCACCCGCGAACCGCGCCGTGGCTGGGAATGACCAGGATCCGCCGCACCGCCTACGTCGCACTGAGTTCGTTCGGCTGCATCGTGGTCATCGGGCTCTGCGCGATCCTGTCCGGCGCTCCCCTGCTGTTCCCGTCACTCGGGCCGACCGCGTTCCTGGTGTTCGCGACCCCGCACGCGCCCGGCGCGAGCCCGCGAAACACGGTGCTCGGCCATCTGGCCGGTGTCTTGGCGGGACTCACCGGCCTCGCGGTCACCGGGCTGCTCTCCGCCGCCCCGGACCTGACACATCCCTCCTGGCCCAGGATCGGGGCGGCCGCGATCGCGCTGGGGCTCACCTGTGCCGCGATGGCCGCGCTGGAGATCCCCCATCCGCCGGCCGGGGCGACCACCTTGATCATCGCGCTCGGCCTCCTGCACACCGCTCCGCAGATCGTCGCGGTGCTGGTGGGCGTGGTCCTCATCGCGCTGCTGGCGATACTGGTCAACAAACTGTCCGGGGTGGCCTATCCCTGGTGGCGCTCGCCCGCACCCGCCAAGGTGGCCGACCTCTCCCTGAAGAGTGAACAGCCGTCCCCCGATCGTGGATCGCCGTGGCCCTGAATGGCAGATGTGCCGCTGCGGCGTCCGTCCTATCGTTCCGCACCATGGCAAGCGACTTGCAACGGCGCAAGGTCTCGGGCGTTTTCGCCGCGATGGACGTCGACGGCGACGGTTTCCTGGTGGAGCGGGACTTCCGGGCCCTGGCCGAACGCTGGGCGCGGCGGCGCGGCCCGGGTGACGAGCGGCAGCTGACCGGCATCATGCTGAGCTGGTGGACGACGTTGCTGGCGGCCTCGGACCTGAACCGCGACGACAAGGTCTCCCTCGACGAGGTCCTGCTGGTGGTCGACAAGCTCCCGGAGACCCCCGAAGCCGTGACCGCCACCGCCGACGCGATGTTCGAAGCGATCGACGAGAACCGCGACGGCCTGATCTCCGCGGCGGAGTACCACCAGTTGATCGAGGTGTGGAACGGATGCCCCACCGACACCGACGCCACCTTCCCGCTGCTGGACTCCGATGGCGACGGGATGCTGTCCCGCGACGAGTTCGCCGCGCTGTGGCTGGAGTTCTGGGCGGGTGACGACGCGGAGGCGCCGGGCACCCTCGTCTTCGGCCCGCTGGCGGTCTGACGGCTTTCGGGCGGATCCCGCGGCCATACGGGCCAGACCCGGCCGTCCAGCCCGTCGCGAACGTCCTGACCGCTCAGGATGGCACGCGTGGACGACGAGGAATTCCCCGGCAGGCTCCCCGCCGACGCCGCGCAGGAAGCCCAGTCGGTCGCCGTCCGCGCGCTCTACGACTCCGGCGACACGGCCGCGCTGACGAGGATCGCCGCGAACCCGCCGGACTGGTCGGTGGCCTCGAGCGCGATCGCCCGTTGTCTGCTGGATCGGTGGGCGGAAGCGGCGGATCTGCTGGCGGAGAACGATTCCTGGCGCACGGAATCGACGGTTTCCGCGATGCTGGGCGAGCTTTTCGGCGGTCTGGCCGAGCTGTGGGCCGGCCGCCCGGCACGGTTCGGCGCGAACCTGACCGAGCGCGAGCGGTGGCCATTGAGGGCGGCCCGGCGGCACCGGGACGACCAGATCACGTCGTATGTCGCGGCGTTGCTCGTGCTGGGAGAACGGGCACGCGCGGAGAAGCTGCTCGCCGACGAAGACTTCCCCGAGACCGGGCTGCGGGACAGCGAACGTTCGATGCTCGCGGCCATGCGCGGCCAACCCGCTCGCGCGATCGACCTCGCGCACCGGAGCATGGCCGACCGTTCGCAGCGCGGTTACGACATCGGCTTCGCCGCGATGCACCTGTCGACCGTTTCGCTCCTGGTGTCGCAGGGAAGGCTCACCGCGGCACAGGAACTACTGGCCGCTGCCCGCTCCACGGCACCGATGCTGGCGCATCTGCTCGACATCGCCGAAGCCCGGGTCGAGCTGGCCTCGGGCGAGACCGACCGCGCCGCCGGACTCCTGCGCGCCGCCACCGGCGGACTCGCCGTCGGCACGGAGATCGCCTGGGCCGATCTCGCCGAACTCTCGTTGCGGAAGAATGACCGAGCGGGGGCGAGGCGGGCACTCGACGCGCTGGAGGAACTCGCTTCCGCGATGCCGACCGGACGGGTGCTGCTGAATCGCCATCTGGTCCGGGCCTGTCTCGGCCGGGAGCCCGACGGCGAATGCCTGTGGCTGGCCCGCGAACGCGACCAGCCGCTCGAACTGGCCGTCGCGGCCGAACGCCTGGTGCGGCACCGCGCCTGAGCTGAGCGGGCGGGCTAGATGACCCCGGCCCGCACGGCGTACGCGACGGCGTGCGGCCGGTTCTTCAGCTTCAGCCGTCCGGTGATGCCCTGGATGATGTGCTTCACGCTGCGCTCCGAGTAGCTGAGCTCACCGGCGATCTCGACGGTGTCCTTGCCCTCGGCCATCAGCCGCAGCACGTCGATCTCCCGTGTGGTGAGGCCCGCGGTGTTGACGCCCATCGGGTCGAGCACCTCGCGTTGCAGCCGTTCGACGTGCTTGAGCAGTTCGCCCAGCAGGCTCGGCGGGAGCACCCCGCCACCGGTGGCCGCCGCGCGGACCGCGTGCGCCAGCCGCTCGCCGGTCGTGGCCGACCGCGGCAGGACCGCCACCACCCGGCATTCGATGGCGGGCACGAGCTCCGCCTCGCTGATCTGGCTCACCACGAGCACCACCGGTTTGCCGTCCTCGGCGGCGAGCCGTCGCAGCCAGAGCACGATCTCCGGCGTCAGCCATTCGGCGGCGAACACCAGCACGTCGGTCTCGGCGCGCCGCTCCCAGTCCCGGATGTCGATCCCCTGCTGCGTGCTCAGCTGGCTGGCCAGGCCCGCCGTGGTGATCGGATCGGGCGCGTGCACCGCCACGGTGATCTGTCGGGTTTCCGTGTCCACTTCGTCCCCTCCGCTTGTCCGCGGCCCCAGTCGGATGGATGGGACACAGTCTGCGAAGGAGCTCTTCACGAAGTCTCCACGAGACCTCAACGAGGCGTGAAGGACTTCGTGGCCTGCTGAAACGCCTCGACGTACTTGGGGAGCTCGTCCAGGATCTCGCGGAGCCTGCCCTCGGGGCCGGTGTAGCCGGGGTCGGCGAGGAGGGCGTAGCCGTACGCCAGCGTCCGCCGAAGCTCGTCGACGCGGGCTTCGGCCTCATCGGCGTCGAGTACCAGCCTGCCGTTCCGGGCGAGGCTGAGCAGGACATCACCGGCGAAGTGTTCCTGATCCTGGCTCACTGTCACAGCATGCACAGCCGCGCATGCCATGACCAGCGCCGGAGGACACTCTGCCCCTGAGAACGCCCGGCATTGCCCGGTCGCCCCTCGGCTGAACGGGCCCCGAAACCCACATGAACGGACATCCGGCCGGCCGTGAATCGGGATGATCCGGGATGAACGGCCGAAACCCACACGGTGGGTGTCCGATTGATTGCGAAACCCACATCGGCGCCACTAGGATTTTCGCCGAGCGGGACACTCTTTTCGGCGGTCGGACGCACAGGCGGCAGGTCATGGACGAGGTTTCCTCGCTGACGGTCCGGCTGCTGGGCGGTTCCCCCGCCCGCCACGGCGACGGCGAGATCGCGCTGGGTCCTGCCCAGCGGCAGGCGGTGTTCGCCACGCTCGCGCTGCACGCCGGCCAGTTCGTCTCCCGCCGGGAAATCATCGACGCCGTCTGGGGCGAGCGGCCCCCGGACAGCGCCACCGGCATCGTGTACACCTACGTCTCCGCGTTGCGCCGCGCGCTGGAGCCGGTCGGCGAACCGCTCGTCGCCAGCCGCGCCGGCTACCGCCTCGACCTGCCGAAACAGCAGGTCGACGTCCACGTCTTCGAGGCCGAGCTGGACCGTGCCCGCGCGCACCGGCTCGCCGGCGCGCACCGGCGGGAGCTGGAGTCGCTGCGGTCCGCGCTCGGGCAGTGGCGGGGTTCCGCGCTCGACGGGATCCCCGGCCCGTTCGCCGAGACCCAGCGTGCCCGCCTGAACGAACTGCGGATGAGCGCGCTCGAACGCCAGGCCGAGGTCGCGCTGCGGCTCGGCGGCCACCGCGAACTCGTGGACGAGCTCGCCGTGCTGGTCGAGCGCCATCCGCTGCGCGAAGGCCTGCACCGCATGCTGATCACCGCCTTGTTCCGGTCCGGGAGGCAGGCCGAGGCCCTGGCCGCGTTCGACCGGGCCCGCGAGACGATCATCGAGCGGTCCGGTCTCGAACCCGGCCCGGAACTGCTGGCCCTGCGGCAACAGGTCCTGGACGACGATCCGGCGCTGCACCACCGGGATCAGCCGGACCGGCACCGCCGGACGCGAACCGCGCCCGCACGACCGTCCGCTTTCGTCGGCCGGGAGTTCGAGTTCGGCCGGCTGCGACGGAACCTGACCGCCCTGCTGGACGAAGGCCGCGGCTCCACCGTCTGGCTGGACGGCGAAGCGGGCAGCGGCAAGAGCGCGTTCCTGGCCGAGGCCCTGGCCACGGCGAGAAGCCGTACGCGCTGGGTCGAAGCCGACGAACTGAGCGGCGCGATCCCGCTGAGCCTCATCGCCGACTGCCTCGGCGGTGAGGCGCTCGACGATCTCGGCAAAACGGTCACCGGGCTGTGCGAAGACGGGCCCTTGGTGCTCGTCTTCGAGGATCTGCACTGGGCCGACGAGGAAAGCCTGCTCGCCTGGCAGCGGCTTCAGGGATTCACCGCGCGCCTGCCGCTTCTGCTGATCGGCTCGGCACGCCCGCTCCCCCGGCGCCCCACGCTCGACGACCTCCGCTCGCGGCTCGACGGCGACATCGTCGCGCTGCCGCCGTTCGACGGCCCGGCCGTCGCCGCCCTCGCCGCGGAGACCCTGGCCAGGGATCCAGGTGCGGACTTCCTCGAGTTCGCCGCCGAGTACACGGCGGGAAACGCCCGCTATCTGTGCGAGCTGTTCGCCGAATTCGCCGACGGCCACGAGCCGGACACCTCCCCGCACAGCACGCTCGCCACCGTGGTGGAGGATCACCTCGCCACGCTTTCCGTGCCGGGCAAGCGAACCCTGAATTCCGCCGCGTTGCTCGGCTCGTCGTTCACCATCGCCGACCTGACGGATGTCACCGGGCGCGAACGGGCATCGCTCGTCGGAGCGGTCGAGGAGGCGCTCGCCGCGCACGTGCTGCAAGCCGAGGGAGACCGTCTGCGGTTCCGCGTCCCGCTCGTCCGCGCGGTGTTCGTCGCGAACACCCCGCCCGCCATCCGCGCCGTGCTGCACCAGGAGATCGCCGCGACCATGGCGGGCTCCGGCGCGCCCGCGGACCGCGTCGCCGAGCAGCTGCTGCAGGCAGGCGACGAACTGACGGCGCACTGGATCCCGCGATGGGTGCTCGACAATGTCCGCGCGCTGTCCACCGGCCCGGCGATCGAACTGCTCCATTTGCTTTCCCACCAACGGAATCTCACCGAGGAGCAGCATCAGAGCCTCGCGGGCGAGCTCGCCGCGCTGCTGCTGCCCGAAACGGACGCCACGCCCTCCTGGTCCGCGCAGCCCTGGTGCGCGCCGCTGCACGCACTCGCCCGGGTACGCAACCCGACCGCGCGAAGGACGTCCTAAACTGCGGGGACACAGTAGTGATCCGGCCACTTTCGGTGCATGACGAGAAATGGAGCCGGTGTGACGAACGGGCTGCGCGTCGAGCTGCTCGGGCCGCCCCGTGCCTGGCTCGAAGACGTCGAGCTGAAGCTCGGGCCCGCCCGCCAGCGCGCGGTCTTCGCCACCCTGGCGGCGCGCCGCGGCCAGTCGATCTCCCTCGGCGAGCTGATCTCGGGCGTCTGGGGCGGGTCGGCGCCGGCCAGCGCCACCGGCAGTGTCCACACCTACGTCTCCGGTCTGCGCGGGGCGATCCGCAAGGCGGGCGGTGACGCGCACGAGATCCTGAGTTCGTCCGGATCGAGTTACTCGCTGCGCTTGGACGGGGAGGCCCTCGATGTCCACCGGTTCGAAAAGGACGTCGCGGCCGCCAAAGCGGTACACGCCGATCAGCGGGGCGCGGCCGCGCGGCTCACCTCCGCGCTCGATCTCTGGCGCGGCGAGGCCTACTCCGGTGTGCCCGGCCCGTTCGCCGAAGCGGAACGCGTCCGGCTCGCCGAACTCCAGCTGACCGCCACCGAACTGCGCGCCACGGCCCTGCTCGGCATCGGCGACCACCGTGAAGTGGTGGCCGAGCTGACCGCGCTGGTGCAGCGGCACCCGTTGCGCGAGTCACTGCACGAGACGCTCATGCGCGCCCTGCACGCCAGCGGCCGCCAGATCGAAGCGCTCGGCGCGTACCGCGAAGCCAGGCGAATCCTCCGCGACGAACTCGGCGTCGAACCCGGTGCCCCGCTGCGGGAGCTGCACCAGCGCATCCTCGACGGCAGCGAAAAACCCGTCACCGGACCGGTTCCGGTCCGCGTCGTGCCGCCGCCGGTGGCCAAGGCGATCGAACGCGGCGGCCCATGCCACCTGCCCGGCCGTGCCCGGCAGGTCGAGCGGCTGGACGGCTTCGTCACCGACGTGCTCGCCGGCCGCGGCCGCCCGGTCTGGCTCGAAGGCGAACCGGGGATCGGCAAATCGGAGCTGTTGATCGCCGGGCTGGCGGGTGCCGCCGCGCGCGGCTGCCAGCTCGCCTGGACCGCGGCCGACGAGCTGCGCCAACGGTTTCCGCTGCAGGTGATCATGGAATGCCTCGGCGTGCACCACGGCGCGGCGGATCCGGCCAAGGCCAAGCTGGCAGGCGAGCTGCACGCCGAACCCGCGCACGGGGACTGGGGCCCCGCCGACCCGATCTTGTCCACTGTGGACAAACTGCTCACACTGGTCGACGAGACCTGCGCGGCGGGCCCGCTGGTGCTGGTGATCGACGACCTCCACTGGGCCGACGAGGCCAGTGTGCTGCTGTGGCAACGGCTGGCCGCCGCCACCCGCCAGCTTCCGTTGCTGCTGGTCGCCGCCACACGCACCGGGCACGGCCGCCGGGACCTTGCCCAGCTGCGTCGCGGGGTCGAAGCGAGGGACGGCGAGATCATGCCGGTCGAGGTGCTGACCGACGACGACATCGCCGCCGTGTTCGAGACGATCCTCGAGGCGAAGCTCGGGCCGAGCCTGCGCCCGCTGGTCCGGCGCGCGGCCGGAAACCCGCTCTACGCCAGGGAAGTCGCGCACGACCTGGTCCGGACGGGCTCGTTGCGGATCAAGGCGGGCGTGGCCGAGGTGACGCTGGACGGCACCGAGAACGCGCCGCGGTCGCTGCTGGCGGCGGTGGCCAGGACGCTGGAGACGCTCGACCCGGCCACCACCGGGATCCTGCGCACCGCCTCACTGCTGGGCGCGGAGTTCGCCGTCGAGGATCTGGCGACGCTGGCCGGCAAGAGCCCGCTCGAGGTGCTGCAGGAGCTGGAGCCCGCCACCACCGCGGGCGTCATCGAGTACGCCGGCGACAAACTCGCCTTCCACCATCCGTTCCAGCGGCAGGCGCTCTACGGCGGCATCGCCGAACCGGCCCGCGCCGCGCTGCACCGGCGCGCCGCCGAAGCGCTCGCGCGGGCGGGCGCGCCGGTCAAACGGGTCGCCGAGCAGCTGGCGGCCGGGCCGGTGCCGTTCGACCCGTGGCTGGCGGGCTGGCTCACCGCCAACCACGTCGCGGTGTCCAACCGCGCCCCGCATATCGCGGCCGATCTGCTCCGCGACGCGCTCGACAGCACGGTGCCCACCCCCGAGCAACGGAAGACGCTGATCGCCGCGCTGGTGCGCGTGCTGTTCCGGCTCGAACAGGCTCCCGAGGCCGAAGCCGAGCAGGCGGTGAAAACCGTCACCGACAAGGCGGATCTGGCGCAGATGCGGCACTTCCTCGCCGCGCTGCGCTACCGCCGGGGCGACACGCCCGGCGCGATCGAGGCGCTCGAAGACACCGCGGACGACCCGTCGATGCCGGAACTGTGGCGCACCAGCACCCGGACGCTGCTCGCCAACTTCCGGCGCGGCACCCTCGACGATCTCGGCGAGACCGAACGGATCGCGCGGGGCCTGCACGCCGAAGCCGTCGAAGCGGGTGAGCGTTATCCCGCCGCGCACGCGCAGCAGACGTTGTGGCTCGTGCACTCGATCCGCCGCGAGCACGACCGGGCGCTCACCGCGATCGACGCCGCGCTCGAGACCACCGGCGACGAGGCCGACCTGGCGACGCTGCGGTTCGACCTGCTCGACAACCGCCTCTTCACCCTGCAGAACCTCGACCGGCTAGGCGAGGCCGACGCCACGCTGCACGCCGGATACGAGACCGCGGCACGGCACGGCCTGCCGACCGGTCCGCAGGTGTCGGCGGCCGTGCACTACTACTGGACCGGCCGCTGGGACGAGGCGCTGGCCGAACTGGACTCGGTCACCGAGGACGGCCCGGCGATCACCTTCTACGGCGTCCGCGAGCCGGGCGCCGCCGCCCTGCTGCTGCACGGGGTCGCCGCCCTCATCGCGGGCCATCGCGACGAACGCGTCTCCGTCCGCGCTCATCTGGAAGCGGCCGAGGCGCACTCCCCGTCGAACTCGTCCGAACGCGAGAGCTGCGACTTCTACCTGGCGGCGTTGGCGATGGCCGCCGAGCAACGCGGCGAACTCGACGACGCGCTGCGGTTGTTCGCGCCGGTGCTGCGCCCCGACTACGCCCGGATGATGCTGCGCCACCAATGGCTTCCCGACGTCGTCCGCGTGGCGATCGCCGCCGGAAACGATGCCGTCGCACAGGAAGCTCTCGCCGTCTGCGCCGAAGAGGCGAGCCAGGAGACCGTGCCCGCCAGGGCCACCGTCGCCGCCCTGCGGTGCCGGGCGCTGATCGACGGCGACCCCGAAGGCATGCGTGCCGCGGCCGATCACTATCGCGAGGTCCAGCGCCCCATCGAACTCGCGGCCGCCCTGGAGGACGCCGCCGAACTGCTCGGCCGCGCCGGTTACCTCGAAGCGGCCACCCGCTCGCTCACCGAGGCGTGCGAGGTACTCGGGCAGGTCGGCGCCACCTGGAGCATCCGCCGGGCGGAAAGCAGGCTGCGCCGCCACGGCGTGCTGAGCCGCGCCGAGCGGGGGCCCCGGCACAGCGGCGCGCTGTCGCCGCTGGAACTGCGGGTCGCGCGGCTGGTGGCGGCGAAACTGTCCAACCCGGAGATCGCCGCGGAACTGAGCCTGCCCAGGAGGACGGTGCAGTCGCTGGTGTCCAGGGTGCTGACCAAACTGCACGCCGATTCCCGGCTGACCGTGGGCGACCGGCTGCCGAGAAGACTCGCCTGACCGCGTTCGGACGACTTAGGAGAACCATGACCCGCATGCTGGCCGGCTTGACGGCCCTCGTGCTGCTGCTCACCGGCTGTTCCGGCACGCCGGAAGCCGGCGGCCCGATCAAACTCACCGTCGCCACCTTCGGCGAGTTCGGGTACGAAAAACTCTTCGACGACTACGAAAAGGCCCATCCGGGCATCACCGTCGAAGGCCGGGTGGCCGACTTCGAGACGCATCACCGGCAGCTCGCCACCGGGCTCGGCGCCGGGCGCGGCAGCGCGGACGTGGTGGCGATCGAAGAGCAGTACCTCCCCAAGTTCCGCCAGTCGACGGACAAGTTCACCGATCTGTCCGAGTTCGGCGCGCAGGGGCTCCGCGAACACTGGCCCGCGTGGAAATGGGACCAGGGCACCGCCGAGGGCGGGAAGTTCGTGATGGGCCTCGGCACCGACATGGGCAGCCTCGCCCTCTGCTACCGCCGTGACCTGTTCGCGAACGCCGGCCTGCCGGCCGACCGCGACCAGGTGGCCGCGTTGTGGCCGACGTGGGAGAAGTTCGCCGAAACCGGTGAGCGGTTCAGCGCCAAGGCGCCGGACGACGTCAAGTTCGCCGACTCGGCGGGCACCGTCTACACCGCGATGCTCAACCAGGCGCAGGAGAACTATTTCTCCAAGGACGACAAGTTCATCGCCGACACGAACCCCAACGTGCGCAAAGCCTTCGAGCTCGCGGGCGGGATGGGGCTGAAGAAGGAGACGGCGGCGGTCACCACCTTCACCCAGCCGTGGACGGTGGCGATCAAGCAGAGCCGGTTCGCCGCCATCACCTGTCCCGCTTGGATGCTCACCCAGATCGAGGAGGCGGGCGGGCCGGAGCTCGCGGGCAAATGGGACGTGACCTCGGTTCCGGGTAAGGCGGGCAACTGGGGCGGCTCGTTCCTGACCGTCCCGAAGCAGGGCGCGCATCGCAAGGAGGCCTACGACCTCGCCGTCTGGCTCACCGCGCCCGAACAGCAGAAACGGATCTTCCTGGAGAGCGGGCTGCTGCCGAGCGCGCTGGGCGCCTACCAGGACGACGCCGTGCTTTCCCACACCAGCCAGTACTTCAGCGGCGCGCCGATCGGCAAGATCTTCGCCGCCTCCGCCGAGGCCTTGCGGCCGAACTACCGCGGACTGCGCGACGGCGAGGTGCGGCCGGTGTACGGGCACGCCCTCGGCCGCGTCGAAGAGGGCAAGCAGGCTCTCGACGAGGCCTGGAACCAGGCCGCGACCGAAGGCCGCGCCGCGGCCGCCAATTGAGCGGGGACGGCGTGACACGCGGGTTTCCGGCCGGGTTCCGGTGGGGAACGGCCACGGCGGCGTATCAGATCGAGGGCTCGACGACGGCGGACGGCCGCGGACCGTCCATTTGGGACACCTTCACCGCACGGCCCGGCCTGGCCACCGGTGACCCGGCTTGCGACCACTACCGGCGTTACCGCGAGGACATCGGCCTGCTGAGCGAACTCGGCATACCGTACTACCGGTTCTCCGTCGCATGGTCGCGGGTCATGCCGGACGGCCGCACCGTCGAGCCACGCGGCCTCGCCTTCTACGATCGCCTCGTCGACACGTTGCTGGAGCACGGGATCACCCCGATGGTGACGCTCTACCACTGGGATCTCCCCGAGGCACTGCAAGCGGAAGGCGGCTGGCCGAACCGTGCTCTAGCGGACCTTTTCGCCGGCTACGCGTTGACCGTCCACAAAGAACTCGGCGACCGGGTGCGGCAGTGGACCACGATCAACGAGCCGTTCTGCGCCGCCTTCATCGGCTACGGCAACGGCGATCACGCGCCGGGCATCCGTGATGAGGGCGCCGCGCTGGTCGCCGGGCACAATCTCCTGCTCGCGCACGGCAAGGCCGCACAGGCGTTGCGGGCGAACGGCGGCGAGCAGGAAGTGTCCATCGTGCTCAACTTCGCCCCGGTCCTGACCGATGTGGACGACGCCGCACACCGCGAGGCCGCGCGCAAATTCGACTTCCTGCACAACAGGTTCTTCCTCGATCCGCTGCTCGGCCGCGGCTATCCGGCAGAGCTGCTGACGGATCTGGCGCATCTCGGCACCCTGGAACCGGCGATCGCCGACGGCGATCTGGAGATCATCGCGCAGCCACTGGACGTCCTGGGCGTCAACTACTACGCGCCCGCCCGCGCGGTCCCGCTGGAAGACCCCGAGGCCGACAGCAACTGCCCTCTGCCGGGCCTGCGCGGGATGGACGTCCAGCCGCCCCGCGGCGAACTGACCTCCCTCGGCTGGGAGCAGCGGCCCTCGTCGTTCACCGATCTGTTGCTGTGGCTGCACGAACACTGCCCCGGCCTGCCGCTCGTGATCGCCGAGAACGGTGCCGCGTTCGAAGACGAGGTCGTCGATGGGCGCGTACACGACGAGAAACGCGTGCGGTACTTCGCCGAGCACCTCGCCGCCGTGCACGACGCGATCGAACGCGGCGCCGACGTCCGCGGCTACATGGCCTGGTCACTGCTCGACAATTTCGAGTGGGCCATGGGGTACACGCAACGGTTCGGCCTTGTGCACGTCGACTTCGAGACTCAGGAGCGGGTAGTCAAGGACAGTGCCCGGTTCTACGCGGACGTGGTGGCACGTAACGGTCTTTAGCTCCCTTGGGTGAGTTGCCCACCCAAGGCCGTTTCCGGCCGCACGATCGCCAACAGTCGCACGGCACTTTGCCCGCGGGATCGTTTCCCCTTACCGAAGGCCAGCCCTGGACAGCGGACCGGATTGACGGTGCCGCTGCGCTCGTTGCCGAATATCGACGACGATCCCGGCCAACCAAACTGTCGGCCGCTTCCGGCCGCACAATCACCAGCCATCGCACGACACCCTTGCCCAGGCGGGACGTTTCCCTTACAGAAGGCCAGCCCTGGACAGCGGACCAGATAGAGTGCGCCGCTGCGCCCGTTGCCGAATATCGACGACGATCCCCAGTGAACCAAACCAGCGGCTCCGACAGATCGACTCAGGGAAAGTTGTTGCCCACCCAAGCCCTCTTCCGGCCGCGCGATCGCCAACAGTCGCACGGCACTTTGCCCGCGGGATCGTTTTCCCTTACAGAAGGCCAGCCCTGGACAGCGGACCAGATAGAGTGCACCGCTACGCCCGTTGCCGAATATCGACGACGATCCCCGGCGAACCAAAACTGTCGGTGGTCGGTTGTACGTTCTGTGTTGTGGACACTCTCAACGCCACTGTGGCGCTACTCAAGGAAATCACCGAGTCCGATGTGTTTCAGGAGGTCAATGCTTCGCTGGATTCGTTGGGGGACAACGATGCCGTCGCCGCGGCGGTTGCGGCGTCGGAGGGGATCGCGCGGTTGGAGGCGGTGCGGTTCCGTGCTCTGTCGCAGCTGAGCCGTCACCGTGACGGTGCTGGCAGTGTGGTGCAGGAGGTGGCGCTCGCTCTGTCCGTTGTGGACGGTCACGCGGCCGGGCTGGTCTCCGCCGCCCAGGCGTTGACCACCCGGCTGCCCCGCACTCTCGGGCTGTTGGACCGCGGACAGGTGGGTGGTTACGGGGCGATGAAAGTCGCCACCGCCACCGCCTGGCTCTCCGACGACGACGCCCGCGCGGTGGACGCGGTACTGGAAGACCGGCTATCGGGCAGGAACGCCGACCAGATCCGGAAAGCGGCGAACCACGCGGCGATGATCGCCGACCGCGACGGCGCCGCCCGACGCGCGGAACGACACCGCGCCGGGCGCCGATTGTCACTGCGACAGGGCGAGACCGGGGTGGCGTCGATCGAGGTCGAAGACGGCCCGGTGGAGAAGGTCGCCGCCGCCTACACCCGGATCGATCGTGACGCACGGGCGCTGCGGGCCGGTGGGGAGACCCGGACCCTGGATCAGTTGCGTGCCGACGTCGCGTTGGATCTCCTGCTGGGCGGTCAGGGTGGGAAAAGTGAACGGTCCGAAGTGTTCTTGTACATGGACCTGCACACGTATCTCGGGCTGAACGACGACCCCGCCGAACTAGCCGGGCACGGCCACATCCCGGCTCCGCTGGCCCGGCACATCGCATCCGGGCCGAACACAGTCCTGCGGCGCATCATCACCGACCCGCTGTCCGGGCAGGTCCTCGACCTGGGCCGGGACCGGTATCGCCCCACCGCCGGTCTCGACGAATTCGTCCGGGTCCGTGACCGCGAATGCCGAAGACCTGGCTGCCACCGTGTCGCCCAAGCCTGCGATCTCGATCATGCGCTGCCCTGGCAACACGGCGGCCACACCGCCGATACCGAACTGGTCGATCTGTGCCGCCGCGACCACCGGCTGAAAGACGAACCCGGCTGGCACTACCGGCTCACTGCCGATGGCACCCTCACGATCACCACGCCCACGGGGCAGGCCTACGACAGCACACCACCGCCACTGCACGAACCCCGCACCGAGGAACCACCACCGTTCTGAGCCGTCGCCGAAAAACGGCAACGGCGCCGTATCCCTGATCGGCGCCGGCCGTTGCCGAAAAACGGCCATGCCCTGATCGAGGTTGGAGTCCGCTCATCGTCCTTCGCGCCGCAACCCACTCAGGCCCGAGGCGCACCCCGCATCACGCCGTCGACCACCTTCCGAGCCAGCAGGATGAACAGCACGATCACGGGCAGCACACCGATCGTCGCGGCAGTGAGCATCAGCGAGTAATCGGTGAAGTACCCACTGGCCAGCCGCGACAAAGCCACCTGGACGGTCGGGTGCGCGTTGGGGTCGAGCACGATCAGGGGCCAGAAGAAGTCGTTCCACGCGGTCATGAACGTCAGCATCGCGAGCACGGCGGCCTGGGGGCGGACGGCGGGCAGGGCGACGTTCCAGAACAGCCGCGCCGTCGAGCAGCCGTCGACGCGGCCGGCGTCGAGCAGTTCGCCCGGGATCGCCTCCTCGCACGCCTGCCGCATCCAGAACACGCTGAACGCGCCGACCAGCCCGGGCACGATCACCGCCTCCAGCCGTCCGTACCAGCCGAGTTCGCCGACCACCAGGTACAGCGGGATGACGCCGAGCTGTGCGGGCACCATGGCGGTGCCGATGACGACCAGGAAGAGCGAGTCGCGACCGGGGAACCGCAGCCGCGCGAAGGCGAAGCCGGCCATGCTGGAGAGCAGCACGTTCGACACGGTCACCGTGCCGGCGACGATCAGCGAGTTCTGCATCGCCAGCCAGAAGTCGACGGTCCCGAAGACCCGTTCCACGTTCTCGATCAGGTTGCCGCCGGGCAGCAGCGGCGGAGTGGTCTCCCCGAGGGCGGAATTGTCCTTCGAGGACACCACGAAAGACCAGTACAGCGGGAAGATCGACGCGACGACGACCGCGAGCAGCAGCCCGTAGACGACGAAACCGGTCCGTTCTCTCGCCGCCACGGTCATTCACCGCCCCGCATCCGGCGCACCAGCGAGAAGTTGACCAGCGCGAACACGGCCGAGAACAGGAACAGCAACCACGCGATGGCCGCCGCGTATCCGGCGTCGAACTCGCCGAACCCCTTTTCGTACAAGTACATGGCCAGCGTCTGGAACTGCCGGTCGGCGCCGCCCGTCCCGTTGACGCCGGTGTCGTCGAACAGCTGTGGCTCGGCGAACAGCTGCAATCCGCCGATGGTCGAGACGACGACGGTGAAGGCGATGGTCGGGCGGATCGCGGGCACCGTGATCGACCAGAAGGTCCGCCAGCGCGAGGCGCCGTCGAGCATCGCGGCGTCGTAACGCTCCTGCGGCACGGACTGCATGGCCGCGAGGTAGAGCAGCGCGTTGTAGCCGGTCCAGCGCCACATCACCATCGCGCTCACCGCGACATGCGACGCGAACCGGTCCGACCGCCAGTCCACCGGATCGAGCCCCACCAGGCCCAGCACCCAGTTGACGACGCCGTAGTCCTCCGCGAACAGCTGGCTGAACACCAGCGCCACCGCGACCACCGACACGACGTTGGGCAACAGCACACTGGCCCGCCACAGGGTCCGCGCCCGCAAGGGACGGTCGAGGAGGGCGGCGAGCCCGAGCGCGGCCAGCAGTTGCGGGACCGTGGAAAGGACGAAGATGCTGACGGTGTTGAAGAGCGCGTTGTAGAAATGCGGATCCTGGAGCAGGGCGGCGAAATTGCCCAGCCCGGCGAACCCGGTGTCACCGTTGACCAGATGCCAGTGGTGCAGCGCCACCCAGGCGGTGTAGAGCAGCGGGAAAAGCCCGAACACGCCGAAGAGGACGTAGAACGGCGCTGTCATCAGATATCCGGCGAGCCGCTCGCCCGTACGCTTCAAGCGATGATCACCTTGACGCCCGCCCGGCTGATCTCGTCGACCTCCCGAGCTTCGACACCACAGTCGGTGATCAGGGTGTCCACGTCGCAGAGGTCCCCGAACCGGGCGAAGTGATCGTCGCCGATCTTGGTGTGATCGGCCAGCAACACCGTCCGCCGCGCGGACGCGATGGCCGCGCGCTTCACCATCGCGTCGGCGGTGTCCGGGGTGGTGAGCCCGCGCTCGACGGAAAGGCCGTTGGTACCGAGGAAAGCGACGTCGACGTAGGTGTCCTTGAGGGCGTCGAGCGCCCAGCCGTCGACCGACGCCATCGCGTGGCCGCGCAGCCTCCCGCCGACCAGCATCAGCGTGACACCGGGCCGGTTGGCGAGCGCGCACGCGTTCGGCAGCGAAGGAGTGACCACGGTCAGTTCACGATCTGAGGGTATGAGGTTCGCCAGCCGGCCCACCGTGGTGCCCGCGTCCAGCAGGATCGCGCCCCGGTCGGGGATCTGCTCCAGCGCCGCGGCGGCGATGCGGTCCTTCTCCGCGGTCATCACCGCGTCGCGGGCGTCGAGCCCCGGCTCGATACCCGGCCGTTCGACCGGGATCGCGCCGCCGTGCACCCGGCGCACCACTCCGCTGCGTTCCAGCGCGGTCAGGTCGCGGCGGACCGTCTCGCTGGTGATCTCGAAAGCCGCCGCGAGCGTCGCCACGTCGACACGGCCGTTCCGCCGGGCCTGCTTGAGGATGGCGCGCTGCCGTTCTTCGGCGTACAACGCCTCACCTCCTGCCCTGGCGGATGAGCGGTCATGGCGACAATAGTTGGTTTCCCGCCGGGCCGACAACGGAGCCCCTCTGTCCATTGAGGACACAGCGCGGGCCGCTTTCGGCGACCACTGCCCGAAACTACGACAGGACTGCCCGTTTGGACCGCAGGAAGGCCCGTTCGGTGTCGTTGGTGGCCAAGGTGATCGCCTCGTCGTAGGCGGCGACGGCTTCCGCGGTCCGGCCGAGGCGGGCCAGCAGATTCGCCCGCGTGGCGGGCAGATGGTGATAGCCCGGCAGATCCAGCTCCTCGATACCGGCCAGCGCCGCCGCCGGGCCGTGCACCTCGGCGACGGCGACCGCGCGGTTGAGCGCGACGATCGGCGACGGGGCGAGCCGCCACAGCTGGTCGTAGAGCGCCAGCACCTGTTTCCAGTCGGTCGACTCGCCGTCCGTGTGCACGGCGTTGATCGCGGCCTGTACCTGGTACGGGCCCGGCCGGTCGCGGCGCAGGCATCGCCGCACCAGCTCATGGCCCTCGGCGATCAGTCCCCGATTCCACAAGGACCGGTCCTGCTCCGCGAGCACCACCAGCTCACCGGAAGGCCCCACTCGCGCCGGCCGCCGGGCTTCGGTGAGCAGGAGCAACGCCAGCAGCCCGGTCACCTCCGGCTCGTCGGGCATCAGCTCGGCGAGCGCCCGCACGAGGCGGATCGCCTCCAGACAGAGGTCCGTCCGCAGCAGCTCACCGGACGTGGACGTGTACCCCTCGTTGAACACCAGGTAGAGCACGGTGAGGACGGAGTCCAGCCGCTCGGGAAGTTCACCGTCCCCCGGCACCCGGTACGGGATGCCCGCGTCGCGGATCTTCTTCTTCGCGCGGACGATCCGCTGAGAGACGGTCGTTTCCGGGACGAGGTACGCCCGCGCGATCTCCCCCACCTCCAGCCCGCCCAGCAGGCGCAGGGTGAGCGCGGTCCGCGCGGGCGGGGAAAGCGCCGGATGGCAGCAAGTGAAGATCATGCGGAGCTGGTCGTCGCGTACCGGCCCCACCTCCCGCGGCTCGTCCGATCCGCGCAGGAGCAGCGTCTGGGCGTGCCGTGCCTCCCGGGTGGATTCCCGGCGCAGGCGGTCGATCGCGCGGTTGCGCGCGGTCGTCACGATCCACGCGCCCGGGTTGGGCGGTGTTTTCTCCCACTTCTCGACCGCCGTCGCGAAAGCGTCCTGAACGGCCTCCTCGGCGAGCGAGATGTCGCCGAGGAGGCGCGTCAGGGTGGCCACGCACCGGCCGTACTCCGCCCGGTAGATCCCGTCGAAATCCATCACCGGGCCGGCGGGTCGCCGAACGGCCGGACCTCGATCGGCTGCCCGCAGGCCAGCGCGCACTTCTCGGCCCAGGCCAGCGCCTGGTCGAGGTCCTCGACCCGGATCACCCAGAACCCGCCGAGCTGTTCCTTCGTCTCGGCGAAGGGACCGTCGGTGATCATGGTCGTCCCACCGGCGGGCCGGACGACCGTGGAGACGTCGGAGTGTTCGAGCCCGCCGACGAAGACCCACGAACCGGCGGCCTTCATCTCGTCGGTGACCTTGCCCGTCCTCGCCATCATCGCCCGGACCTCGTCCTCCGGCGCGTCCCGCGCGCTTTCGTCGAGCTGGACGGCCAGCAGGTACTGCCTCATTACGGACCCCTTCGACGGCTCAGGAGATCATTCCACGGTGACGGACTTCGCGAGGTTACGCGGTTTGTCGATGTCGTGGCCGAGGATCAGCGCGGCGTGGTAGGCCAGCAGCTGCAGCGGGATCGTGAGCAGGATCGGGTCGAGTTCCGGCTCCGACCGCGGGACCACGAACCGCGGCACGTCGAGATCACCGAAGTCGACGTCGTCGTGGGTGATCGCCAGTACCTGGCCCTTGCGCGCCTTGATCTGCTGCATCGCGGCCAGGTTGCGGTCGGCGAGGTCGTCTGACGGCACGATCGCGACCGTCGGCAGCTCCTCGTCGATCAGCGCGAGCGGGCCGTGCTTGAGCTCCGAGGTCTGGTAGGCCTCGGCGTGCCGGTACGAGATCTCCTTGAACTTCTGCGCGCCCTCCCGCGCCACCGGGAAGCCCCGGACCCGGCCGATGAAGAACAGGCTGCGCGCGTCCGCGCAGATCTTCGCATGCTCGGCGATCTGGGACTCGGCCTCGACGATGGCCGCGACCTGCTTCGGCAACGCCCGCAGCGCCGCGACGATGCGCTGCCCGTCCGCGTTGGACAGGTCACGGACGCGGCCGAGGGCCAGCGCGATCATCGCGAAGCCGACGGCCATGTTGGTGAGCGCCTTGGTCGAAGCGACCGCGATCTCCGGGCCGGCGTGCAGGTACAGGCCGCCGTCGCAGGCCCGCGCGATCGTCGAGCCGACGACGTTCACGAGGCCGACCACCCGGCCACCCTTGCGCTTGACCTCTTCGACGGCGAACGCGGTGTCCGCGGTCTCGCCGGACTGGCTGACCGCGATGTAGAGGGTGTCCGCTTCGATGATCGGGTTGCGGTAGCGGAACTCGGACGCGGCCTCCGCGTCGGCCGGGACCCGAGCCAGGTCCTCGATCATGGTGGCGCCGATCTGGCCCGCGTAGTACGCCGAGCCGCAGCCGAGGATCTTCACCCGCGCGAAACCGCGCAGATCACGGGGAGTCAGGTTCAGACCGTCCAAACGGGACACTCCGAACCGGTCGTCGAGACGGCCCCGGATCATCCGCTCCAGGCATTCCGGCTGCTCCTGGATCTCCTTGTACATGTAGTGCCGGTGACCGCCGAGATCGAGGTCGTCGGCCTGGATGTCGATCGCGGTCGCGGCCTTGCCGGTGTCGCTCTCGTCGACGGTGAAGGTGCGGTAGCCGGTGGCCGAGACGCTGGCGAACTCGCCGTCGTCGAGGTGCACCACCTGCGAGGTGTGCCGGACCAGCGCGGACAGATCGCTGGCGACGAACATCTCCCGGTCGCCGACGCCGATGATCAGCGGCGAACCGTTCCGCGCGACCACGACGCGGTCGGGGTGCTCGGTGTCGGTCACGGCGATCGCGTAGGTGCCGGTGACCCGGGAAACGGCCTCGACGACCGCGTCTTCCAGCGTCTTCGCCCCCGAACGCGCGATCAGATGGGCGAGCACCTCGGTGTCGGTCTCGGACGTCAGCGTCACGCCCGCCTGGGTGAGCTGCTCGCGCAGCGCGTCGGCGTTGTCGATGATCCCGTTGTGCACCACGGAGATCCGGCCGTCTTCGGAAACGTGCGGATGGGCGTTCGCCTCCGTCGCGGGACCGTGCGTGGCCCACCTCGTGTGCCCGATGCCGACCTTGCCCGCGAGCCGCTTGGGCAGGGCCGCCGTCAGATTCCGCACCCGTCCCACGATGCGGTGCACCTGGGCGCCCTTACCACCGAGGACGGAGATCCCGGCCGAGTCGTAGCCGCGGTACTCCAGCCGCGTCAGCCCCTCGATCAGGATCGGGGCGGCGTTCTGGCCGCCGATGTAGCCGACGATTCCGCACATGACGAGTCAACCTCACAAAAGAAAACGGACGGGCGTGTTCCGTCAGCCGTAGACGATGCGGCGCAGCTGCCGCTCGGACAGGTCGGGAGGGGCGACGAGACGACGGCTCAGTTCGTCGGCGATCCGGGGGAAGATCTCGGGGTTCTTCCTGCCCTCGCCCTGCAACTGGGCGTGCCGCGACCGGACGTACTGCTCGGCGGGCTGCCGGTAGAACGCCAGGACGTCCTCGACGACACGGGCGGCGATGGCCGTCGACAGTCCTGTCGACAAGGCCACCTGCTCGACGATGTCCGCGTCCTCCACGGAGCTCATCATGCACATCCGGCTTCCGAAATGCCAGTTCTTGCCCGAAATCGGGCAAGAACTGGCGATCAGCGGTCTCTGATCGCGTT
This sequence comes from Amycolatopsis sp. NPDC102389, assembly GCF_044765885.1. Classification (NCBI taxonomy): domain Bacteria; kingdom Bacillati; phylum Actinomycetota; class Actinomycetes; order Pseudonocardiales; family Pseudonocardiaceae; genus Amycolatopsis; species Amycolatopsis sp. NPDC102389. The sequence continues at coordinate 20,767 of NZ_JBIWKX010000007.1, read as the reverse complement.
CACCAGCCCGGCGGCCAGCTCAGCCCGTTCCACCATCGACTCGACCAGCAGGTACTCGTGATCGGCGTGCGCGCCACCGCCGACGGCGCCGAGCCCGTCGAGGGTCGGGACGCCGATCGCGGCGGTGAGGTTCCCGTCACTCCCGCCGCCGACGGCCACCCCGGCGACTCCCGGCAGTAGCCGTTCCGCGACGGCGAACAGGTCCGCGGCGGCCGATTCAGGCAACGGGCGGCGCGCCAGGGTGCCGATCGGGAACACCGTGTCGTGGTGCCCCAGGATCAGCACCCGGGGCTCACCGCCGCCGGACCACCGGACGTGCGGTCCCGCCGCGCTCTCGACCAGGGTCGCCGGTCCCCCGAAGGCGACTCGATCTCGACGAGCGTCCTGAGGTCTTCGATCATCGCGTCGGCTGTCATGTGAACACTTTCGCCTATGCGCAGACGCCGCCGCGCATAGGATCGGGTGATGCTCGAGAACCTGCTCACGCCGGAGACCAGGACCGATCCGTACCCGTTCTACCGCCAGGTCTTCGAGCGGGGCCCGATCTTCGCCGCCGCCGACGGGTTCTTCGTGGTGAGCGGATTCGAGGAAGCTTCCTCCCTGCTCAAGAACCCCGCGTTCGGCCACGGGGAGCCCGAAGTGCCGCCGGATACGCACGAGAACGAGCCGGTGGACGAGCAGGGCCGGGTGATCCGGTCGTTCCTCGGGCTCGACCCGCCCGATCACACGCGGCTGCGGCGGCTGGTCTCCAAGGCGTTCACGCCGAGGATGGTCGAGCAGCTCGCCCCGAGGATCGAGGAACTGGCGAAGGAGCTCGTGTCGAAAGCGCTCGACATGGGCGAATTCGACCTGATGACCGAGATCGCGAAGCCGTTGCCGGTCGTCGTCATCAGCGAGCTGCTCGGGGTTCCCCTGGCCGACCGCGGGCGCTTCGAAGGGTGGTCGCACGCCATGGGGCGCGCGCTCGACCCGTTCTTCCTGATGACGAAAGAGACCGTCGCCGCGGCCGTCGCGGCCCGGCGCGAGTTCGTCGTCTACTTCCGCGAGCTGGCGAAGGAACGGCGGAAGCGGCCGACCGGCGACCTGTTCTCCGATCTGGTGTCGGTGTCCGACGAGGGCGACCGGCTCAGCGAGGGCGAACTGGTGATCACCGCGATGCTCCTGCTGGTCGCCGGGCACGAGACGACGACCAACCTGATCGGCAACGGGGTCCTCGCGCTGCTGAACCATCCGGAGCAGCACCGGAAACTGGCCGAGGACCGGTCGAAGATCCCGAACGCGGTCGAGGAGATGCTCCGGTACGACTCCCCCGTCCAGCTGACCACGCGGCTCGCCCTGCGGGACGCGACCGTCGGCGACGAGTTCGTCGGCGAAGGCGCGGAAGCGGTCGTGCTGCTGGGAGCGGCCAACCGCGACCCGCGCGCGTACGAGAACCCGGACCGTTTCGACGTGGATCGCCCGTCGCCGAGGCATCTCGCGCTGGGTCAGGGCATCCATTTCTGTCTCGGCGCCCCGCTGGCGCGACTGGAGGGCCGGACCCTGTTCGAGGCGCTGCTCGGCGCCGGCCGGGCCTTCCACCGGACCGCCGATCCGGTCTGGGTGAAGCAGGTGACCCTGCGCGGCCTCGAAAGCCTGCGGCTCGAATTCGCCTGAAAGTCCGGTTTTCGACCTTTGACGGTTGCCGACCGGCGCCGGACTGCGCATGCTTTGCGCCAACCCGGTGTCGGTGGGGGTGCCCATGTACCAGGAACGCGAGGTCAGATCCGGCCCGTTCCATCGCGCGCTTTCCGAGGCGGTGGAGCACCGCGGCCTTTCCCTGTCCCGGATCCGCGCGCATCTGGCGGCACGCGGCGTATCCGTGGCCGAGTCGACCTTGAGCTATTGGCAGCGCGGGCTCCGGCATCCGTCGACACCGCGCTCGCTCGACGTCGTCCGCGCGCTCGAAGCGGTACTGGGCCTGCCGCCGGACAGCCTGATCGTCCTGATCGGCCCGCAGCGGCGATCACCGGGCGACGATCGCAGGCCCTCGGTGGCCGAACTGCGGCAGAGCTGGGCCGAAACCTGCTCGCTGCTGGACGAACTCAGCGAAACACCCGGCGCGGTCGGCAACGCGAAGCTCGACGTCGTGACCGTCGTCGACGTGCTGACCATGACCGGTGAAGGACGGATCTCGGAGATCACCTCGACCATGGTGGTGCGGGCGCGGGAGCCCGGCGCGGACGGTTTCGTGGTCACACATCAAGACGAGCCAGGCACGGACATGGAGGCCACGACGGTCTTCGCCACCGACGGCTGCCGAAGAGGCAGGGTGCGCCGAAGCGCCTCGTCGCCTGGGATGGTGTTCGAGCTCCTCTTCGACCGCGGCCTGGCCGAAGGGGAGACACATACCTTCGCGTTCACTTTGCGGCTGGCCGCGTCGGTCCGTTCGACCTGCTTCCACCGGACGGTCCGGTCGCGCATGTCGGCGTACCTGCTCCGCATGCGTTTCGACGACGGCGCGATCCCCGCGCGCTGCGTCAAAACCGTGCGAGAGCGCGAAGAACTCGCTCCCCTGGTCAGCGAACCGCTGCATCCCGGGCCGGGTGCGACGGTCAGTGCCTACTTCGAGGATCTCGACGTCGGGATAGCGGGGATCGACCTCATCTGGGAGTGAGACGGCGTTTCCGCCACACCGCGAACAGCACGACACCCAGCCCGGCGACCCCGGCGGTGATCAGGCCTGCCACGATCGCGACGGGAATCCCGGTGTCGACGGGCGGGGGTGCCGCCTGGGCGAACCCGATCCCGCGGTCACGCTGATAGGCCGATCCCGGCAGCTTGTCGGCGTAGCGGCCGTGTACTTCCCGCTGATAGTCGGAAAGCGGGACGAACTTCCCCACCGGCGACTGCGGCAGGCTCGCCTGCAGGAGCACCACGCCGTCGGGCCCCAGTTCGTACCAGCCGTTGATCTGGGGTTCGTTGAGCAGGACCGAACCGGGCTTCAACTTCGCGCTCAGGGTCTCTTCGTCGTTGCCGGAGAACACGCTCGCCGCGACCCACTTCCCCGGGCCCTCCGGCATCGCCTGCAGCGTGGCCTTCTGACCGGAATCCGCGGTGGCCGTCACGGCGACGGACCTGAGCACGCCCGCCGGTGCCCCCTCGACGCCCCTGACGAAGTCGGGATTGAGGGTGAAGACCGGGATTCCCTTGTCCCCCATGGTGATCTGTTGTGGTTCGACGTGGTCGACCTGCCGGAAGTTCGATCTCGCGAGACCGATCGCGTCCGGCTGCCCGGCGACCCGCACGGCCGCCGCGAGATCGCCGTCCGAGGGCGGGACGACGCCCACGCTCGCCGAGGCGGGCAGTGCGGCGGGCAGCAGCGTCGCGACGGCCACCGCGAGACAACCGGAGAACTTCCGGCAGATCGTGTTCATGACCGCGTCTCAGCCCTTCCGGATGTTGACGATGGTGTCGTTCCAGCGGAACTGGCCGTTGCTGCGGTACTGGTTGTAGTTCCAGGTCTGGTAGCGCTGGTAGGTCGGCCACGGGTCGCCGACCATGATCGACTGGTTCGTCGAGTCGTAGCCGTAGATCACCTCGGCGTGGCCACCGCCGGAGGTCCAGTAGATCCCCGTCAGGTTCAGGATCCCGGCGTCGACCTGGCTGACGACCGAGTTGAAGCCGATGGGGCCGCCCGCGTCCTGCGCGGAGAAGCCGGTGCCGCGGAAACCGCGGACGATTTCGGAGATCTGGGCGGCCTGGTTCGGGCAGTACCCGGCCGAGGTTCCCTTGCCCGCGGCGCAGAACTGGGCCTGGGTGGCGGTGCCGCCCTGCGACCGCTCGATGCTCGAACCGTCCGCGGCCCAGCACCATTGGTTGTACTGCTGCACCTGCTGGGTGTAGTTCAGCTGCTTGGACGCGGACGTGGCGGCGACCGTCATCGCGGTCCCGGCCACCGGCGCGATCTCCCGCACTTGCGTGTGGGTCTGGGTCTTGACCAGGCCGCTGGGCCGGTCCCCGTCGCCGGACTGCGCCAGCGCGGTGGCGGGCAGCATGCTCAGCGCGAAGACGGCGGCTCCGGTCGCCAGCGCGGCCCTCGAAAGGCTCTTCACAGATGTCTCCTTTGACACGGGGATGGGGAGATCACCGTGCGCCGCACCGGCTTCGGGAACAACGCCCTCACCGGGCGCGAAGGAGCTTCTGTGATCGTTCACAGGGCCGGGACCGGCGGAGTACGAGCCGCTGCGCAAGATTCACGGCGCCTTCACAGAGCCTGTGAATCCGCCACGGGTCAGGACTTCGGTGTCGCGAGTGTGGTGGGCCTGGTCCGGCCCCGCAAGGTGACGTCCTCCGTCGCCTTCCACTGAGCGGCCTCGGCTTCGGCGGCCGACTCGATCGCCGTCCACGAAGCGAGCAGCCGGGCTTCGACGTTCTTCGCCAGTTCGGTGAGCCTGGCGGCTTCGTTGACCGGATCGCCGATCACCGTGTACTCGAACCGCCGCGGGTCGCCGACGTTCCCCGCGACCACCTCACCCGTCGCCACGCCGATCCCGGCCGGGCATTCCGGGACCTCTGCCGCCAGCCGTCGCGCGATCGCCCGGCCCGCGTCCAGCGCGAGGGTCGCGTGCTCCTCCAGCCGCACCGGCGCGCCGAAGATCGCGAGCGCGGCGTCGCCGACGAACTTGTTGACCAGCCCGTGGTTGCGGTCGACCTCGTCGACCACCACCGCGAAGAACCGGTTGAGCAGGCCGACGACCTCCTCGGGCGGGCGGCTCGCGGCCAGCGCGGTCGAGCCGATCAGATCGACGAACAACACCGACACCGTCCGCACCGTGCCACCGAGTTCGGCGGAGGTCCGCATCGCCTCGCTCGCGACGTCCTCGCCGACATGCCTGCCGAACAGGTCCCGCAAACGTTCGCGTTCGGCGAGACCGGCGGCCATCCCGTTGAACCCCGCCTGCAGCAGACCGAGTTCGGTGCCGTCGTAGACCGGGATCTCGACGGCGAAGTCACCGGCCCGGACGCGGCCCAGCGCGTGCTGCACCGACCGGATCGGGTTCACCACGGCGCGGGCGGTGAACACCGTCACCAGCAGGCCGAAGACCAGTACCACCAGCCCGAGGGCGATCACCGAGATGGCGAGCTTCGTCGCCGACACGTCGCCGCGCACCCACGCCAGCACCGCCGTGACCACCAGCCCGGCCACCGGCACGCCGGTGCCGAGGCACCAGAACAGCAGCATCCGCAGATTGACGCCGCCGCTGAGCGGCCGCGCCGGCAAGGTGCCGGACAACGCCAGCGCCGCGTACGGCCGCAGGATGAACTCGCCCGCCAGATAGGCGATCGCGCAGACGACCACCCCCGCGAACGCGACGACGAGCAGCTCGGTGAGCACGACCCTCGGCTGCACCAAGGCGGCCAGCACGCCGAACACCACGGTCGCGATACCCCACAACACCGCCTGCACCAGCGTCAGGCGCAACGGGACCCGGAGGCACGCCGCGCGCTCCTCGTCGGTCGGCGTCCGGCCCTCGGCCGCCCACCGCAAGGTCCGCAGCGCGCCGCGGGTGCCCCACAGCGCGCCCACCACCACGGCGGAGACCACGTAGACCGGCACCGCGATCGCGGTCACCCGGATGAGGTCACCGGACATCCCGGGAGCGGGCATCAGCAGCGCCGCCAGCCCGACCACGACCAGCGCGCCGATGACGTTGGTCGCGATCAGTGTCCCGGTGAGCAGCCCCTGGACGCGACGGCGCAGCACGGCCGAGTCCTGGTCGAGCGGGCCGAGCAGCCAGGAGCCGAACGGCCCTTGCCCGCGGCCCCGAACAGAGGAGTCGTTGTCTGATCGCACCCGTGTCCCACCGTTCACCCGGTTTGAGTGAACGAATGTACACCGAAACGCCGGCGGGCCGTCAGCCGACGTGGATTCCCGGCCGCAGCGCCGGATCACGTTCGCTCGTCCGGATGATCTCGCGGACCACCGGGGCGGTGTCGCCGCGGCCGAGGATCAGGTAGCGGAACAGATGCCCGAGCGGATTGCCCTCGCTCCATTCGAAATGGCACTGCGGCCGCACACCGGTGGCGTCGCGCAGCGCGAGCAGGACGGCCGCGATGGCGTTCGGCGCGGCGGGGCTTTCCACGCGCAGGACACGGAAACCCTCGACCTCGACGCCGCGGACCTTCAGCACGTCGCTGAACCCGGACGGGTCGATGACGTCGATTTCGAGGAACAGGACGTCGGCGGCGCCCGGCACCGGGTTCAGGCCGCGCTGTTCGGCTTCCTTCGCCTGGTATTCCTCGGCGTCCCCGGCCTGACGGCGGTTCGCGATGATGGTCAGCGCGCCGTCGTGGGCGATCGAATCGGTGACGAACCGGCGGGCGGGCTCGTCGAATTCGATGTGCTCGACCCGCAGTTCCGTGGTGCGGGTGACTCGCGAGATCAGGGATACGACGATGATCCCGAGGATGAAGAACGCGGAGATCGTGAGCCCGTCGGGCTTCTCGATGACGTTCTCCACCAACGCGTAGATCAGGATCAGCGTCAGCACGGCGAACGCGATCGCGGCCTTGCGCTGACGCTTCTTCGCCGCCGAGATGGCCACGGCGACCGACGCGGACACCATCATCGCGAGGATCCCGGTGGCGTACGCCCCGGCCTGCGCGTTGACGTCGGCGTTGAAGATGATCGTGACCAGGACACAGATCGCGGTGTAGACCAGCACCACCGGACGGACCGCGCGGGCCCAGTCCGGCGCCATCCCGTAGGCGGGCAGGTAGCGCGGCACGATGTTGATCAGCCCGGCCATCGCCGACGCCCCGGCGAACCACAGGATCAGGATGCTGCTGATGTCGTACGCGGTGCCGACCCATTCGCCGAGCAATTCATGCGCGAGGTACGCCAGCGCCCGGCCGTTCGCCTCGCCACCCGGTTTGAACGCGTCGGCCGGGATCAGGACCGTGGTGACGAAACTGGTCGCGATCAGGTACACCGACATGATCAGCGCGGCGGCGGTGAGCAGCTTGCGGGTGTTGCGGATCCGGCTCGCCAGTTTCTGTTCGGCGTTCTCGCCCTTGGCCGCGACGAGCGGCATCATGCTCACGCCGGTCTCGAAACCCGACAAACCGAGCACCAGCAAGGGAAACGCCAGGATCGCCGGGCCGATGACACCGCCGAATCCGCCTCCCCCGGAGGTGAGCGCGTCCAGCCAGCGGTCGAACGCGCCGGGCTCGGTGACCACCTCGCCGATCCCGGCGACCACGACCACCGCGTTGAGCACCAGGAAGATCGCGACCAGCGGGATCGCGACCCCGACCGCCTCACTGAACCCGAGCAGGAACACCCCGCCGAGGATCAGCAGCAGGATCACCGTGATCAGCACCTCGTGCCCGTGCAGGAACGACGGGGCGATCGGGTTCTCCAGCGCGTGCACCGTGGCGTCGGCCGAGGAAAGCGTGATCGTGATGATCCACGACGTCGCGACGAAACCCAGCAATACCAAGACGAAGAGCTTCCCGCGCCAGAACGGCAGCAGGTTCTCCAGCATCGCGACCGAACCCTGGCCGTGCGGGCTCTCCTTCGCCACCCGCCGGTACATCGGCAGCATGCCGAGCAGGGTGAGCGCGACGATCAGCAACGTCGCCAGCGGTGACAGCGCACCCGCCGCCAGCGCGGCGATACCGGGCAAATACGACAGCGTGGAGAAATAGTCGACGCCGGTGAGACACATGACCTTCCACCACGACTGCGGTGTCGTGTGCTCCTCATGGCTTTCCGGACCCACCGGCTGGACCCGGTGCTCCATCAGCCACCGGCCGGCCTTGCCGGTCGGAGCCGCCTGCCGGACCGGGCTGTCCACCCGATCCGGAACGGCGAATTCCGGTACCTCGGTCATTCCGTGCCTCCCCGACGTTTCGTGTGCGCGCACAGCATGCCCGACCCGTTCGGTGGAGCCGATCCGGCACGCCGGGCCGTCAGCGGACGGTGCCGGAGCCGATCAGCGTGGTGGCGTCCAGTTCGGTCACACCCTCGGCACGCAAGGAATCGAGATAGCGCTCGCGCACCTGCTCGACGACGCCGGGCTCGAGGTCGGCGAGCAGTCCCCGGAAACCGGAGCCGATGACGACCAGCCAGGCGATCTCCGGCGTCATGGCCAGCCGCAGCTCGTCGACCACGACGTCCACATCGGACAGATTCCGCTCGGAAAGCCAAGCGGCGTAAGCGTCCGCCTGGTCGATGCGATCGAGCAGCCCGGGTTCACGCCCCGGCGGCGGCGCGGAATCGGTCACCGCGGCCACCGCGCCGCCGAGATGGCGGCCCGCGGCCACCATGGCCCCGCCTCGCCAGATCGTGAACACGGCCCGGCCACCGGACCGCGCCCTGGCGATCAGCCGGTCGGTGCCGTCCGTCATGTCGGGAAAGAAGAAGATGCCGAGCGCGGACAGCACGACGTCGTAGCCGCCGGTGTCCCACGCCGTCGCGTCGGCCTCGTGCGCGCGCAACTGCGGCAGATCGGCCGAAAGCCGCCGCAACTCGCCGATCATCGGACCCGAGAGGTCGATCGCGTCCACCACACCCCCGGGACCCACCGCGCGCGCCGCCGGAATCGCCGAAGCCCCGGTGCCGCAGCAGGCGTCGAGCACACGGTCACCTTCGCGGAGTCCGGCGGCCGCCACCGTGGCCGCGCCGATCGGCTCCCACAGATGCCGCCCGAGCGCGGCGAAATCGGCGGCGGCCGCGTCGAAGGCGCGCTGGGTTCCCACTTTGCGAGAAGACATGCCGCGACGATATCCGTTTCGCACCCCGCGCGAACCCGCTTGCGACGGACGGAGGCCGCGGGAACGCCCATCCAGCGGGCGAATCGCGGCGGTTCCGGCCCTAGCGTGGTCGGTATGCGGAAAACTCTGCTCGCACTGCTCGGCGCGGCCGCCGTCCTGGGCTCGATCGCCACTCCGGCTTCCGCGACCACGCTGGAGACCAGGGAGTTCGTCGGCCACGGATCGAGCGACTTCGGCCTCGCCCTCTTCTACGCCCGCCAAGACGCCAAGAGTCAGGCCGAACGGGCCGGGTTCACCGACTGCGAGGAATACTTCAAGCTCGTCATTTCACCCTACGACGCTACGGTCTTCTGGCGCTGCAAACGCTGAGAGACTCACGAGGCGGGAAAGCGCGGCGGTGCCGTCGAAAAGCGCCCGCGAACGGGCCGTGATCCCCGCGTCCCTGGCGGAAAGCGCGGAAGCGACGTCCTCCAGCCGCCGGGATCGCCGCAGTTCCGGCATCAGCGCGCGCAAGGGCTCGACGCGGTAGCCCGCCAGCCGCAGCTGATGCACGATCCGCGCGTCCCGCACCTGCGACGGCGTGTACCGCCGCGATCCCCGCTGATCGCGGCCGGGGACGACGAGCCGTTCCGTGTCCCAGTGCCGCAGCGTCGACGGGCGCACGCCGAGCGCCGAAGCGAGTTCGGAGACGCTCATCGAGTCCGAGCCACGCACGTCTTCCATCGGTTCCCGGGAGATCACCCGGACGGCTTCCCTGGCGTCCCGGAGATCCGCGCGTTCGGCGTCGAGCCCGGCGTGGGCCGCGTCGAGGAGCGCGAGGACCTCGGGGAGCGGATCCCGATGCAGGGCACGGACGATCTTCTTGGCCTCGACCGGTCCCACCGCGGCGGCGAGCGCGCGGTACGCCAGCGCGGACCGGAGGTGGATCTCGTCGTAGCTCCGGTAGCCCGAAGCCGTCCGTGACGCCGTCGGGAGCACGCCGTCGCGTTCGAGGTTGCGCACCTGCTGGACGGAGCATCCCGCCCGGCGCGCGACCTCCGCCGTGCGCATCGATTTGAGACTTGACACCTTCACTCCGTCGAAAACGTGCCTGAACCCTCCATAAGCACTTTAATGCCACGCTTGAGCACATGACCATCGAAGAGATCATCGGCCTCGTCTCGGGCCTCGACGGCGTCCTGACCCTCACCCCCGGGCCGGGCGACGAATGGCCGGAACTCAGCTGGGGCGACGCGTTCTTCTACTACTCCCCCGACGGCGTCGTCCCCACGAACGTCCAGCCCTTCGCGACGATCGTGACCAAGAACTACCCCGGCGACGAGACCTCACGGCTGGACCGACCGGACACGTTCCGCGTGAACATCCACGCCGGCAAGAAGGAGCTCGCCCGCCGTCTCGGCCAGACCCCCGATGACCCCGCCGCCACCGACACCCTGATCGCCCATCCCGTCTACGGGACCGCGGGCTGGCTGGCGGTGGTGAACCCGGCGGCGAACACCGGAACGGCGACACGCGAGCTGCTCGAAACGGCCTATCGCCTGGCTCGCGCCCGTTACGAACGGCGGGCGGATTCCTCGCGCGATCGGTAGACCGAATATCGTGGACCGGTGGCAACCCGTGAGCGACTCAGGCCGGTCGACCTCGCGCGCGAGCACGGCCTGTCCGCACAGGCGGTCCGCAATTACGAGGCGGACGGCATCCTCCCCGCCGCCGAACGCGGCCCGCAGGGCTATCGCACCTATACGCCACTGCACGCGCGAGCCCTGCGCGCCTTTCTGGCCCTCGTGCCCGGGCACGGCCACGCGACGGCGGCGTCCATCATGCGGGCGGTCAATCAGGGCGCGCTCGAGGACGCTCTCCGGCTCATCGACGAAAGCCACGCGCAACTGCTCGACGACCGCCGCACCCTCCAGGCCGTCACGGCCGCGCTCCGCGATCTCGAACCCGTGCCGCAGGAGCGCGGTGAGATGTTCGTCGGCCCGCTGTCCCGGAAACTCGGCGTCCGGCCCGCCACCCTGCGCGAATGGGAACGGGCGGGCCTGCTCCGCCCCGGACGCGACCCGAGGACGGGCTACCGCGTCTACAACGCGGCCGACGTGCGCGACGCGAAACTGACCCATCAGCTCAGGCGGGGCGGCTACCTCCTGGAGCGGATCGCGCCGCTGCTCGAACAGGTCCGCGAGGCCGGGGGTGTCGTGCCGCTCGAGTCGACACTGAGCGACTGGCACTCGCGGCTCTCGGCGAGGGGCCGCGCCCTGCTCTCCGGCGCCGCCGCGTTGAACAGCTACCTCGACCGCTGACACTTTCGGGACAATGACACTTCCGCGCAATTGATTGGGCAGGCAATTCGCGTTTTCCGCATACGAAAGTAGGTCCGGGATCACGGATCCTACTTTCGGCGCTATGGCATGCCGTACGGGCGCTCGTACTGTCCGTGACGTCGAGATGAACCGCCCGGTCCCCCCTGCGCTTTCCGAACATATTCCGGCGGTTCGTCGTTCCCTCCTTATCGAAGGAAATTCGCATGCGAATTCGCGGACCCGTCATGCTCACCCTGTTCAGCGTCTGTGCCGGAATAGGCGCGCTCGCCGTCCCGGCGACCGCCGCGCCGGTCACCGCCTACGACCAGACGATGCTCGAGACGCTCGCCGCCCAGCTCAAGGTCAGCCCGCTTCAGGCCGCCCAGAAGCTGGACCATGAGAAGAACCTGATCGCATCGCTGGAGAGCGTCAGAACACGCGGTCTCCACACCGACGGCGCGTACTTCGACAACGCCGGAGCCCTCGTCGTGAACGCCGATTCCGGCTCCGCCAAGGAACTCCGCTCCGCCGGGCTGACCCCGCGCACCGGCGCCCGCGGCGAGAACGCGCTGAACGCCCTGTCCGCCAAGGTCGGCACGGTGATCGGCAAGGACGTCGCCCAGGTGCAGTCCTGGGGTCCGGAACTCGCGGCCGACCAGGTCGTCGTCACCGTGCAGCCGGGTGCCGACAGCGCCCTCGTGCGCCGGCTCACCGCGCTGCCGGGCGTCGCGGTCCAGACCGGTGTCGCCAACGGGAACACCACGCAGGCCGACGTCATCCCCGGCCAGATCATGGACCTCGACCCCGGCACCAACTGCTCGCTGGGCTTCCCCGGCACCACCAGCAGCGGCAACAACGTGCTGCTCACCGCCGGGCACTGCGTCGAAGGCAACCCGGACATCCTCAACCGCAACGGCGTCCACATCGGCCGCGGCGTCGCCACCCAGTTCCCCTCGGTCGACATGGGCCTGATGGACATCGACGCCGAGGACACCGGCCGCGGCTACGTGGACACCCGCAAGGGCACCACGGTCCGGATCACCGGCAGCTCGAAGGCGCCGGTCGGCACCACGCTGTGCAAGGCGGGCAACACCACCGGCTGGACCTGCGGCAAGATCACCGCGTACAACCAGACCGTCCGCTACAGCGGCGAAAGCGTCGCCACCACCGGGCTGGCGAAGTCGACCGTCTGCACCGAGGGCGGCGACAGCGGCGGCGCCTACATCGCGGGCAACACCGCGCAGGGCATGACCTCCGGCGGCCCCTCCGACGGCCACGACTGCGGCTGGAACCAGGGCTCCAACGCCACCGGCTCGTACTCCTACTACCAGCCCGTCGTGGACGCGGCGAACAAGTACGGGGTCACGCTGACCCGTTCCTGACCGGAGAACGACGATGACGGGGAGCCGCCGCTCCCCGTCATCGCGCGTTGCTAGGAACTCAGGATCTGCTCGCGCAGGATGTCCGCGTGGCCGCCGTGCTGGGCGAGCTCCCGCAGCAGGTGCAGGTACACCCAGCGCAGCGGGAGCGGGCCGCGCCGGTTCCCGTGGAGCAGGTCGTCCAGATCGAGGGCGGCCGCCGCCTTGCGTGACGCCTCGCAGGCTTCGCGATACCCCTGCCGCACGGAGGCGATCGTGTCCTCTTCCGTGAGGACGAACGATTCGTCGGGCGTCTCGGGGAGACCGATCTCGGTCCGCGGGCGGCAGGTGACGGCTTCGACGAACCACACCTTTTCCACGAAGGTCGCGTGCTTCACCAGGCCGAGCAGGGTCGTCCGGGAGGGGACGAGCGACCGGCGGGCCTGTTCCTCGGTCAGCCCTTCCAAGGACTCGTCGAGAACACGACGGTGCTCGTCGAGGAAGACCTCGAACTGCTCACGGAACGGGTGATTGAGGACTTCCATCGTGGACATGGGCGAAGCATCGCAAAGATCGCCGATCCCGGGCAACCACGTTGTTCTACTTCAGGAAGCCGACCAGTTCGGCGCTCACGAACTCCGGATTCTCCTCGGCGAGCCAATGTCCCGCCCTCGGCACCTCGACGGCACGGGCCAGGTTGGCGACGCGAGGCGCCAGCGTCGCCTTCTGAGGTTCCAGCAGTCCTTGGGCGGTCATCAGCAGGGTCGGGGTGGTGATCGGCTTCGCGCCGGCGTTCGCGGTCACGTCCTGCCCGAGCGTCCGGTAGAGCTCGAAGCCTCCGTGCAGGACCTCGGGCCTGGTGTAGGTGCGGGCGTACTCGTCGATCTCCGCGTCGTCGAAGGGCGACGGCGCGCCAGGACCGCCGAAAGCCGTTCCCGAGTAGGCGACCTGGGGATAGAACAGGGACAGGTACTCGCGGACGTCGTCGCCGACGACGGCTTCGGGGACCGTCTTCTGCGAGTGGAACGCGATATGCCAGCTCAGGTTCCGGTAGGCGGTCGCGTCGAGCGCCGGGCCCGGCAGCGGCAGATCGAGGTACGCGAGTTTGGTGAGGTCGCCGGGGAATTGCGCGGCGTACTGGAAGGCGACGGCGGCGCCGAGGTCATGGCCGGCGATCCGGGCGTCACGCAGGCCGAGCCGCCCGGCGACGAGGCCGTGCACGTAGCGGGCGAGGGTCGCCTTGTCGTAGCTGGGCGGCGAGCCGGCGCTGTCGCCGAGACCGGGCAGATCGAGGGCGTACACCGTGAAGTGTTCGGCCAGCGCGGGCATGACCCGGTGCCAGCCGTACCAGGTCTGCGGCCAGCCGTGCAGCAGGACGAGCGGCGCTCCCTTGCCACCGGTGACGTAATGCATCTTCACCCCGTCGACGTCGGCGAACTCGTGCCGGAACCCGTCGGGCGGCGGGGCGGCGGCCGGGGGTGAACCGCAGGCCGTCAGCAGGACGAGGGCCGCGACGAACGCGGCGGCTCGGTGGAACATGGAGATCTCCGTTTCAGCGCCCGGTGGCGCCATCGATCAGTTCGCGCAGGATGTCGGCGTGTCCCGCGTGTCGCGCGGTCTCTTCGATCAGGTGGGTCAGCGTCCAGCGCCGCGATCCCCGGCGAGGCCCCGTCGCGGCGAGGTCGTCCCAGGAGGCGATCTCATCGTTCGCCTCGGCGATGGTTTCCCGGTAGGCGGCCAGAATCGACGCCGTCGTGTCGTCAGGGCCCGGATGGAACGTCGCTTTCCAGTCGGTGACGCGGTGGCCGAGCAGCCAATGACGCTCGACGTGGGTCAGGTGTTTGACCAGGCCCAGCAGATTCGTGCCGGACGAAACGCCGGGAGCACGGGCCAGGTCCTCCGGCACGCCTTCGGCCTTGGCCAGCACGGCGGTGCGGAGATAGTCGAGGAACCCGAGGAGCACGTCCTTTTCCCCGGCCCCGGTCGACGGCGGTCCGGCGTCGCGTTTCCGGCTCATCGCCCGGCCCGCCGGAGAATCAGGATGTGGTCGACGACCGTCGCCGTCCGGCCGCCCGGGCCGGTGGCCAGGCGTTCGGCCGCCTCCGCGCGGTCGATCGACCAGTCCGCCGGGTCGAGGTCCAGTTCGGCCGCCACCTCTCCGGGAGTGGCGAACTCGGCGTCCTGATCCCACGACCACGGCGCGGCGGAACCGTGGTCGACGACGACCAGCCGTCCGCCGGGATTCACCGAGCCCGCGGCGGTCCGCAGCACCCGGGCCCGGTCCAGTGCGAACGGCGTGTGGAAGTACTGCGCGGACACCAGGTCGAAGGTGCCCTCGGGGAAGTCTTCGGCGAGGTCGACGCGGAGTGCCGTGACCGGGTCGCCGCGCCGCTGGAGCGAGCGCACGGCCGCTCCGGAGAGGTCGACAGCGGTCACCCGCCAGCCTCGTGCGGCCAGCCAGAGCGCGTCTCCACCGCCTCCGCAGCCGAGGTCGAGCGCGGTGCCCGGGGTCAGCGGGCCCGCGATCTCGGCCAGTCTCGCGTTCACCTTCGGCGTTCCGGCCGGCCGGCGTTCGTAGAGGTCATCCCAGAATTTCGTGGCGCTCATGGTCACCACCTTCGCCTCGGCCCGCCGGATTGGCACGAAAACTTGCCGACCTGGCAAGATCGAGGGCATGGACGAGACGGACGGGGTGCTCGACGCGGTCGGCCCCCGCTTGCGCGCGCTGCGCAAACACCGCGGCCTGACCCTGGCGGAGCTGTCGGCGGCGACCGGGATCTCGGAAAGCACGTTGTCGCGACTGGAAAGCGGCGGGCGGCGCCCGACGCTCGAACTGCTGCTCCCCCTGGCCCGCGTGCACGGCGTGCCGCTCGACGATCTCGTCGGCGCACCCCGGACCGGCGATCCGCGGATCCACCTCCAGCCGATCCACCGCCACGGCATGACGTTCCTGCCGCTCACCAAGCGAGCAGGCGGGGTGCAGGCGTTCAAGATGCTGATCCCCAGCCGGGACGCACCGGCCGAGCCCACGCCGCAGACCCATGGCGGCTACGAATGGGTGTATGTCCTTAATGGACGGTTGCGGCTGGTGGTCGGCGACCGTGACCTGGTCCTGCCGCCGGGCGAGGCGGCCGAATTCGACACCGCGCTACCGCATTGGCTCGGCTCGGCCGACGGGCACGCCGTCGAAACCCTTGTCCTGTTCGGACCGCAGGGTGAGCGCGCCCATATCCGGGCGCGTTAAAGCCAATCGTGTTCGCGCGCGTACCTGGCGGCCTGGTGCCGGGTCTGCGTCTGGGTCTTCTGCATGGCGTTCGAGAGATAGTTGCGCACGGTGCCCTGCGCGAGGTGGAGCCGGCCGGCGATCTCGGCGACGGAATAGCCCTCGCCGGTCACCCGCAGCACCTCCAGCTCCCGCTCGGTGAGGGGACAGTCGTCGACGACGGCGAGCGCGGAGACGTCCGGGTCGATCCAGCGTTTGCCCTCGTGCAGGGCGGCGATGACGAACGTGATGTGCGACGGTTCGGCGGACTTGCTCACGAAGCCCTGGACACCGAGTTTCAGGGCCTTGCGGAGCACGCCGGGTTTCGCGTGCCGGGTCAGCATGAGGACGATCTGGTCCGGCCTGGTGCGCCGGATCTCCGCGACCGCGCCGAGCCCGTCCACGCCGGGCATCTCGAGGTCGATGACGAGCACGTCGGGCTCGTGCCGCAAGGTGGCCTCGACGGCTTCCTCACCGTTCTCCGCCTCGGCCAGCACGGTGATCTCGCCTTCGAGCGGGAGCAACGCGGCCATCGCCTTGCGCAGCAGGGCTTCGTCGTCGGCGAGCACCACCGTGGTCATCGTTCCTCCTGGGCCGGGAAGGAAGCGGCCGTCACGAACTGCCCGTCTTCCTGCTCCACCGTCAGTTCACCGCCGTCCGCGGCGACACGTTGTCCGAGCGCGGCCAGCCCGCGGAGTTCGGGCAGCGGCGTTCGCTGGGCGCCGTCGTTGACGATACTGATGCTCCATTCCGACAAGGTGATCCGCACGCGGGTCGCCTGCGCGTGGCGCAGGATGTTGGTCGTGGTCTCGCGCAGGACCTGGCCGAGCAGCCTGCCCGCCGCCGGATCGACGTCCGCCTCCCGGTCGACGCGCACGCGGATCCCCGCGGCCTCGAAAAGGTTCCTCGCGTTCTCCAGCTCGGCGGAAAGATTGAGCCGGCGCTGGGCGTAGGCGAGTTCCTTCGTCTGGGTGATCGTGTCGGCCACGAGCGCGTGGATCTCCCCCAGCTCCTGTTTGGCCCGATCGGCGTCGAGGTCCACCAGCTTCCTGGCGAGCGCGGTCTTGAGCTTCACCACGTGCAGCGTATGGCCCTGGATGTCGTGCAGATCGCTCGCGAACCGGACGCGTTCCCTGATCACGGCCAGTTCCGCTTCCCGCTCGCGCGACTCCTCGAGTTCCTTGACGACGTCGTAGAACCGCTTGTTGGGGAACATCAGGCCGAGCACGACGGCGGTGATCGCGGCGGGAACGAACACGAAGCTCACCAGATCACCGGAGACGTCCTCCTGGGAGACCAGGAGTCTCAACGCGCCCACCCCCGCGATGTACCCGGTGAGCGCGACGGCCGCCGCGACCCGGTGGCGCGGCAAGTGCGGCACGACCAGCGATCCCACGAGGAAAACGCCGAAGAACGCCGAGCTCCCGCCGACCACCAGCACCGAGAACGGCCACACGGCCGCCGTGACGACCAGGCACGGGACCGCGACCCGCAGGACCTCACCCGCCGCCCACCGTACGAAGGCGACCATGGCCGCCACCACGCCTACGCCCAGGACGACCGCGTGCCACCAGGTCCGCGCGTCGGAGACCACCACGACGATTCCGCCGACCACCAGCAGCGGAAAGAACATCGTGAGGTTGAGCCGGCGCAGTTTTCCCTTCGCCGGCTCGGTGTCCACATCAGACATGAGTCCAGTATCGGCCCTCCGCCGCCGTGGACAACAGTGACACCACGTCATGGTTTGCTCGTGACGTGGCCACACTGCCCGGACCGGGTCCGAGCGGTTGAAATCGAGGTATGACTTCGACAGCGATCGACGTGGACCGGCTGAATCTGAAATACGGCGACTTCCACGCCGTGAAGGATCTGTCCTTTCAGGTCCGGCGCGGCGAGTTCTACGCCCTGCTGGGCACGAACGGGGCCGGGAAGACCTCGACCTTGGAAACCCTGGAAGGGCACCGCGATCCGACGTCGGGCACCGTCCGGGTGCTCGGCAAGAGCCCGCGGGACCGCGCCGCCATCCGCCCCGAGATGGGCATCATGTTGCAGGAGAGCGGTTTCTCACCGGATCTGACGGTGAAGGAATCGATCCGCCTGATCGGGGCCCTGACCCGGCGCACGGACCGGCTCGAACGAGTGCTCGGCATCGTGGACCTGACCCGCAAAGCGAACACGAAGGTGTCCCAGCTTTCCGGCGGCGAGAAGCGGCGGCTCGATTTCGCGACCGCGGTGTACGGCTCGCCACGGCTGGTGTTCCTGGACGAGCCGACCACCGGTCTGGACATCCAGTCGCGCGACGCGCTGTGGGACGCGGTCGACAACCTGCGCGAGGACGGCTCGACCATCGTGCTCACCACGCATTACCTGGAAGAGGCGCAGCAGCGCGCCGACCGCATCGGGCTGATGCACCGGGGGACGTTCCACCGGGAGGGCACGGTCGCCGAACTGACGCGGACGCTGCCGTCGGTGATCCGGTTCTCCCTGCCGCCCTCGGCTCCGGCGCTGCCCGTGCAGGGCAAGCGCGAACACGACGGGAAGTTCGTCATCGAGACCTTCGGGCTGCAGAAGGACCTGCACATCCTGCTCCGGTGGGCACAGGACCACGCCATCGAGCTACCGGATCTCGAAGCCGGACCGACCCGGCTCGACGACGTCTTCCGTGCCATCGAAAACGACTGAAGGACTCAGTGCCATGCTCTCGATAGCCCAAAGCGAACTGATCCAGATCTTCCGCAACCGGTCGGTCCTGATCACCAGCTTCGTGATGCCCCTCGCCATCTCCGCGTTCTTCGTCTACCAGCACGAGGTCTTCACCAAGATCGGCAGCCTCGGTTACATCGCGGCCATCGTGATGTTCACCGTGTGCGCGTTCGGTCTCTACACCAGCTCGGTGACCACGCTGGCTTCGCGGCGGCAGAACCTGTTCCTCAAACGGCTGCGCTCCACAGCGGCCGGTGACGCGTCCATCCTGACCGGGCTGGTGCTGCCGGTCACCGTCATCTCGCTCGTCCAGGTGGCCGTGATCATGACCGTGCTGGGCGTGGTCGCCGGCTCGCCCGCCGACGTCGGCCTGCTGGTGGTGGCGGTGCTCGCCAGCGTCGCCATGATGATCGGCCTCGGCCTGGCCACCGCGGGCCTGACCAACTCCCCGGAACACGCCCAGGTCACCACCCTGCCGGTCAGTCTCGGGGTGATCGCCGTGGCCAGCTGGGTCGGGATCTCCGGTACCGACGAGCTGCCCCTGCTCAAGCGGCTGCTGCCGGGAGGCTCGGCGACCGAACTCGCCGTCAACGCCTGGAACGGCGGCGTGGCCATCACCGATTCGCTGCTCCTGCTCGCGCCGACCCTGGCGTGGGTCGTCGTCGCCGTCGTCCTGGCTTCCCGGCTCTTCCGTTGGGAGCCGCGCCGATGACCGTCCCAAGTGGAGGGAAGTTTATTCCGGTTCTCGTCGCCGTCCTGGTGACCGCGGCGACCCCGGCGGTCGCCTCGGCGGCACCTTCGCCGGAATGGGGGCCGTGTCCCGAAGAGGCGGCGGGCCTCGGCCTGGAATGCGGCACCGTCAAGGTCCCGCTGGACTACCGGAACCCCGGCGGGAAGACCATCGAGATCGCGATCTCCCGTCTGGCGAGTACCAAACCGGAGAAGCGCCGCGGCGTGCTGCTGACCAATACCGGCGGCCCCGGCGGCGAAGGGCTGGCCTACCCGGCCACGCTCAAGAAGCTGAACATCCCGCAGGAGGTGCTGGACGCCTACGACGTGATCGGCATGGACCCGCGCGGGGTCCACAACAGCACCCCGGTGACCTGCGGACTGTCCCTCGAGGACCAGCCGACCAACATCCCGAGGTACGCCCGGGACTCGGCCGACGTCACGACCGAGGCCCAGCGAGTGGCTGGTGTCGCCGCGAAATGCGGTTCCTCGGCCACCGCGCCGCTCCTGCCGTACATGACCACCGCCAACACCGCCCGCGACCTGGACCGGGTGCGCGAGGCGCTCGGCGAACGGAAGGTGAACTACTTCGGCATCTCGTACGGCACCTACCTCGGCTCGGTGTACACCTCGCTGTTCCCCGAGCGCAGCGACCGGTTCCTGATCGACAGCGCGACCGGCCCCGGCGGCTGGGACGCCTCCTTCGCGCGACTGTTCGGCCAAGGCGTCGAAGACCGCTTCCCGGACTTCACGAAATTCGCCGCTTCGAAGCCTGAGTACGGCCTGGGCCGGACGCCGGCGCAGGTGACCGCGAAGTACTTCGAACTGGCCGCGCGGCTGGACAAGACACCGAGCCCGGACGGCTACAACGGCCAGGTGTTCCGTCACGTCACGTTCGCCGATCTCTACTACGACAAGAGCCTGCCGCATCTGGCCGAGACTTGGCACGCGCTGGACACCGGGAAACCCGTGCCGACGCTGTTCGGCGCCGGGTATCCGTCGGACAACTACATCGCGAGCCAGCTGCACGTGATCTGCAACGACTCCGACTGGCCGGAGGACGTCGGCACGTACCGGCGCAACGTCGCGATCGACCGGTTCCGGCACCCGCTGTTCGGCGCGGCGGCCGCGAACATCACGCCGTGCGCGTTCTGGCCGTCCGAGCCGATCGAGCCGCCGGTGAAGATCACCGATCGTGGCCCGTCGAACGTGCTGATCGTGCAGAACCTCCGCGACCCGGCGACGCCGCTGGCGGGGGCGCGGAAGCTGCGGGAGGCCTTCGGCGACCGCGCCAGGATGGTCACCGTCGACCAAGGCGGTCATCTGGCGTACCTGTTCAAGGACAACAAATGCGCGAACGACCTCGCGACGGACTTCCTGGTCGGCGGGACGCGACCGCGGCACGATTTCGCCTGCTGATCCGGAGTGACGAGCGGCGATGTCAGGGCACCGTGCCAGGAGATCGGCGAGACCGCGGCTGCGGGACTGGCCGGCATCAACGCACCGGCGACGAGCAATGCCACCACGACGGCTGCTTTTCTTGGCAACGCGAACTCCCTGGTATGAGGTTGCCCCTGTGGACCGGACACCCTGATCCCAGACAGTGGTCTGGGGAAGGATGTCCCCGTGTCACGTTCGTCGAAGTATCCGGAGCAGTT